>NZ_VWWH01000030.1:0-69412 GCF_011753045.1 Burkholderia sp. Ap-955 | reverse complement strand
CGCTGCAGTTCGCCACCGACGAATTCGTGCGTCACGGCGTGACGGCGGAATCGCTGGCCGGGCTGAAGCCGGCGTTCTCGAAGGACGGCTCGGTGACGGCGGCGAACGCGTCGGGGCTGAACGACGGCGCGGCGGCGGTGCTGGTGATGTCGGCGCAGAAGGCGGCGGCACTCGGCCTGACGCCGCTGGCGCGGATCAAGGCGTACGCGAACGCGGGCGTGGATCCGAGCGTGATGGGGATGGGCCCGGTGCCGGCATCGCGCCGGTGCCTGGAGCGCGCGGGCTGGACGCCGGGCGACCTGGACCTGATGGAGATCAACGAGGCGTTCGCGGCGCAGGCGCTGGCGGTGCACAAGCAGATGGGCTGGGACACGTCGAAGGTGAACGTGAACGGTGGTGCGATCGCGATCGGCCACCCGATCGGCGCGTCGGGCTGCCGGATCCTGGTGACGCTGCTGCACGAGATGGCCAAGCGCGACGCGAAGCGCGGGCTGGCGTCGCTGTGTATCGGCGGCGGGATGGGTGTCGCGCTCGCGGTCGAGCGTCCGTAAGCGGCCCTCCGTAACCGGCCGTCCGTAACCGGCCATTCGCGACCAGCGAACCGAATCCGTGTGCCGGCCGATGGCAGCTTCGGCCGGCGTCACGTGAAGTCAGAGGGGGCCTCCGGCAGCTCTCGAAACCAAAAAATGGAGTGAGATTTATGTCTCAGCGAATTGCGTACGTAACGGGCGGGATGGGCGGCATCGGCACCAGCATCTGCCAGCGCCTGTCGAAAGACGGCTTCAAGGTGGTCGCAGGTTGCGGCCCGAACTCGCCGCGCCGTGTGAAATGGCTCGAGGACCAGAAGGCGCTCGGGTACGATTTCATCGCGTCGGAAGGCAACGTCGGCGACTGGGACTCGACCAAGGAAGCGTTCGACAAGGTCAAGGCTGAAGTCGGCGAGATCGACGTGCTGGTCAACAACGCGGGCATCACGCGCGACGTCGTGTTCCGCAAGATGACGCACGAAGACTGGACCGCCGTGATCGACACCAACCTGACGAGCCTGTTCAACGTGACGAAGCAGGTGATCGACGGGATGGTCGAACGTGGCTGGGGCCGCATCATCAACATTTCGTCGGTGAACGGCCAGAAGGGGCAGTTCGGCCAGACCAACTACTCGACCGCGAAGGCCGGCATCCACGGCTTCACGATGTCGCTCGCACAGGAAGTCGCGACGAAGGGCGTGACGGTCAACACCGTGTCGCCGGGCTACATCGGTACCGACATGGTGAAGGCGATCCGCCCGGACGTGCTAGAGAAGATCGTCGCGACGATCCCGGTGCGGCGTCTCGGCGGGCCGGAGGAAATCGGTTCGATCGTCGCGTGGCTCGCGTCGAACGATTCAGGTTTCGCCACGGGCGCAGACTTCTCGCTGAACGGCGGCCTGCACATGGGCTGAGCGTCCGCGCTGCGCGGGCCGGGTGGCCGCGCAGCCGGGCGTTTTCCGAAGGCCCCCGCCTCCCGGATTCGGGCGGCGGGGATTCGTCACTTCCGCTACGCTGCACTCAAAGGCGTTACATGACTACTACAAAGAAGACGGCCGAACGGCTCATCAAGAAGTACCCGAACCGTCGGCTCTACGATACCGAGACAAGCACGTACATTACGCTGACCGACGTGAAGCAACTCGTGCTGGAGCAGGAGGACTTCAAGGTCGTCGATGCGAAATCCAACGAAGACCTGACGCGCAGCATCCTCCTGCAGATCATCCTCGAAGAGGAAAGCGGCGGCGTGCCGATGTTCTCGTCGTCGATGCTGTCGCAGATCATCCGTTTCTACGGGCATGCGATGCAGGGCATGATGGGCACGTACCTGGAAAAGAACATCCAGGCCTTCATCGACATCCAGAACAAACTCGCGGATCAGTCGAAGAACCTGTACGAAGGCAATGCGATGAATCCGGAAGTCTGGTCGCAGTTCATGAACATGCAGGCGCCGATGATGCAAGGGATGATGACCAGCTACATCGAGCAGTCGAAGAACATGTTCGTGCAGATGCAGGAGCAGATGCAGAACCAGGCGAAGTCGATGTTCAGCACGTTCCCGTTCAAGCAGCCGGGCGCGTCGGAGCCGGAAAAGAAGTAGCGGTTTCGCGGCAGGCCGACCGCGGCGGGCAACCCGTCGGGCGTCGGTGCCGCGAAGCGGTGCGGCGCGGGGCGGCCGATCGTGCATTCGGGCGCGACGATGTGCGGCCGCCGCCTGCCGGACCCTCTCGCCGACGGTCGTTCATGACCGTCGGCATCGAATGCGCGTGCCGGGTTCGGGCGTGCGTGGCCGTTGTTCAGTCGATCGAGATCCCGTCACCAGCGAAGGAACACCGGCGCGTGTCGTGCCTGATGGTGCGCGTTCGTGCAGGCACGCGTACCATGAGCGGCGCTGCGCGGTGTGGCGTGGCAACTGCGTTCGGCGAATGCACTACCGGCGCGCGGGCACGACAGGCCGTGATGGGTGATGCCGCATCGGGGCAGTGCGACCAAGAAAAAACCGACTGAGAGAAAGCATGCGTGGGATTCGAATGGCATCGGCCGGCCGGCTGGCCGGTTTTGCTTCGATGTTCATGATGGGCGTTGGCGTCGCGGTACCTGGCTTTGCGATGGATTGTGCGAAAGCCGTGCAGCCGGTCGAGAAGCGCATCTGCGCGAGCCCCGTGCTGCGCGCCGCCGACACGCGGATGAATTCGGCGTACGCGGGCGCGCTGAAGGCCGCACCGGACACGGCTATCCGCGACATGCTGGTGCGCAGCCAGCGCCGCTGGATCGACGCGCGCAACAACCGTCTCGATGCCGATTACGAAGGTCGTCCGCTCGCCGTCGACGAAGTGCGCAATGCAATCGATCGGCGCACCGCCGTACTGGCCGATCAATCGAACAGAGGGTTGATCGCGCGTGCGCAGGCCGAGCGCCAGTGGCTCGCGAAATACACGGGCGGCCCGCTTACCGGTTTCGATGCAAACTGCGACTTCATTCCCGACGATGCGACCGGGGCGCACGTTTCCTATGCGTGTTTCGGCGCGGTCCATGTGCAGCATCGTGCGCGGGTCTGCAGCCAGAGCGAGGACTGGGCGACCGGTGCGGTCTATCAGTACCGGTCGGTGAGCACGGCCGATGGCGGGAAGGTGCGACCCGTTGCGTACTGCGAAGCGCAGGCCCATGGGAGTGCGTGCGACACCGGTGGCGTGCACTCGGCGTGGATGCGTGCGGGGGCGTCCGGTGGCGATAACCGCGCGTCAGCGCCGGTTGCCGGGTTGCCGCAGCTCGATGCGGAAATGTGGCCGATCGGCGATGGAGACGATGCTTTGTGGTTCGATCGATGCCTGAAGGCGCCGGTGTTTCCGGACATGCGGTGACCAATTCCGCGCACGAGCACGGCCCGCCATGGCGGGCTTTTTGTTTTTTTGAGCCCGAGCGTCGTGCGCAGCGGATGTCGATCAGGCGACTGCTTCGATGCCGGGCGCGAGAGGGCGGCGAGCAACCGCACAGCGGTGAAGCGGGGCGGACGGTATAGTCGGAACCCCGCAACTTCCGAATGTCACTCATGGGACACAACCTGCTGCGCGTCGTCGTGATCGGTGGTGGCATCGTCGGTGCTTCCACCGCATGGCATCTTGCGCGATCGGGCGCACAGGTCACGCTGCTGGAACAGCAGGCGGTGCCCGCGGGCGGCGCGACTCACTGGTCGTTCGGCTGGGTGGGTACCGGCAGCGCGCTTCCTTCTGAAAACCCGCCCGGCTTCACCCGTATGCTCGGAGCGCTCCCGGAGTTCGCCCGGCTCGAGCGTGAGCTGGGCCCGTTGCCGGTGACGATGCGCGGGGCACTTGTCTGGCTGGATTCGGATGCGCAGACCGCTGCCCTGATCGACGCGCAGCGCGCGGCGGGTGTGCACATGGAAGCGTTGGGGCGTCGAGAGGTGGCCCGGATGGAGCCGCGTCTTGCACGGCTTCCCGAGTTGATCGCGTGGGCACCGGATGATTTCGTGGTCGAGCCGATCGACCTGACGCATCAGCTGCTGGCCGGTGCACAAGCGGCCGGCGCGGAGATCCGGTGCGGTTGTGCAGTCGAAGCGGTCGAAACGCGCAATGGGTACGTTGTCGGTGTGCATACCGCGCATGGGCATGTGCCGGCGGATGTTGTCGTCCTGGCGAATGCGGCTTCCGCGGTGGCCATTGCCGCGAGCCCGGGTGTGTCGTTGCCGGTTCGCGAGGAGCCGGCCGTCTTGATGCGGTTTGCTGCCGAGCCGGGTCTCATCAGCCACTTGCTCTATGGGCAGGATCTCGAAGTGCGGGTCGGCCCGTCGGGTAGCCTGCTGTCAGCCGCGGATCCACCGGAAGAGGGAGTCAGCGGGCTTGCAGCGCTCGCTGCGCGCACGGCCTCGGACATTTCGGCGCTGTTTGCCGAGCCGCCGACCCTCACGCTGCTTTCCGCGAAATCGGCGCTTCGGCCGATGACGAACGACGGGGCGCCGATCAACGGATTTTTGCCGGGTATTGCAGGGGTTTATGCCGTTGTCGCGCATCCCGGCGTGATCCTGGCGCCCCAGCTTGGGCGCCTGGCAGCGACCGCGATCATGGACGCGTGACGGGTCACGCGTCTCGTCGTCCGTCAGTGCGTCTGATCGAAATCCTGCTCGCCGTCCGACGGCGGGAGGTCGAGCACGAGCTTGACGGCGCTGTAGTTGGCCTTGAGCGAAAACACGCGGCCGATCACGAGGAACGTCTGGCGAGAATTCTCGAGTTCGACGAAGTCGCCCGGTTGCGGTACGTGCGCGCCCTGGTCGTAGGAGAAGCTGGTGCTGGTTTGCTCGCCAATGGCTTCGGCTGCGTGTTCGGTGAATTCGATCGTAATGTGGGTGGTCATGCGAGCCCCGTCATGGCTGAAGTGAAGCGGTTGGAGGTTCCGATTCTCGCATAATGGCAGTTCGCGCCCGGGGCGATAGTCGTGCGCTGATGGTGGCGGACCGTGCTTGCCCGCCGGGCTCCGGCTCACTCGAGCGCGCACGCGTCGAGGGCTTCCCACGAGCGCTGCAGCGAACCGCCCTCTGGCGATGCGCGGCAGTGCGATGGCAGCGGCCCGGCCGAAGCCGGGCGGGGAGTGGAACGAAGCGAGGCGGCGGTTATTTCTCCGCAAACGTGCCTGCTTCCACCAATGTCATCTTGTCGGGGTCCAGGTACGTGCGGATGGCGGTGTTGACCTGTTCGACGGTCAACGCGCGGACGCGCGCGGGATAGGTGTCCAGGTCACTCAGCGGACGGTCCTGGAGCACCGTCTGGGCGATCATGGCGGCCATCTGCCCGGTGGTTTCCATCGCGACTTGATGGCGGCCGATCATGCCGTCCTTGCGTGCATCCAGTTCCGTTTGGGTAACGCCCTGTTTCCACCAGGCATCCAGAATCCGGCGCGTGCTGGCGACGCCCTTGTCCAGCAGGGGCGGGGCGAAGCTGCTGGTGATGACGAACCCGCCGTCCATCAGGGAGAGCCCGGACAGGCCGGCGCGGATGCCATAGGTCAGGCCTTCCTTGTCGCGGACCGCTGCCATCAGGCGGCCGGTGAAGCCGTTGCCCAGGATGTTGACGGCCGCGCTGAGGGGCAGATAGTCGACATCGTTGGCGCGCAGGTCGATGGCCTGACCCAGCATCACGCTGATGGATTCCTTGTCCCTCATGGCGATGCGCTGCGTGTCGGGCCGGCTTGCTTTGCGTGGCGGGCCATGTCGCGCGAGTGCCCGGCCCCCGCTCCAGCCCGCGAAGGCTTCGGTCACCATGGACTGCAGGCGGCGAGGGTCCGCGCCGCCGACCACGACCAGCGTCATGTGGGCGGGCCCGTAATAGGCTTGATGAAAGGCCTTGATGTCGTCCAGCGTAGCAGCGGCGATCGCTTCGAGCATCCGTTCGCGCGGCACCGGTGCGTTGAGGTGGGCATCGGGGTAAATGGACCGATTCAGCGCCTCGCTGGCCCGAGCCGACGGGTTTTCTCCGGTGTTACGGACCGCGGCCTCCAGCCGGCTCTTGGCCTTGGCCAGCTCCTCCGGCTTGAAGGCCGGCAGGCGCAACTGCTCGGCCATCAGGTCGATCAGCGTCGGCAAATCCTTGGTCAGGCTTTGGCCGTGTATGCCGACATAGCCGCCGTCGGTCTGGAACGACAACTGAGCGCCCAGGCTTTCCAGCAGCGCGGAAATCGCCACCTTGTCGCGACGGGTGCTGCCCTCCTGCAGCAACATGCCCGTCAGCAACGGCACGGCGGGATTGGCCGCCTTGCTGGCCGTGTCGGCATCGCCCAGGGGCATCACCCCGGTAAGGGACACCATTTCCTGCGGCGACATCGAATAGGTCAATAGCGTGATGCTGCCGGCCTGGGAGCGCACGACGCGGTCGGCTATGCCTGCCTGAGCCGCAACAGGCAGGCATAGCACGGCGAACCACACGAACCACGTCCGCAGATGGTTGAAACGAACATGCTTCATGAAGATTTCTCCGGGACGAACCAGCCGGTGGTGCTCTGGTTTTCAATGAGGTACTTGCGGGCGACGCGCTGCACATCGGCGGGCGTCACCTTTTCCAGTTCTCCAAGCTCGGTGACGAACCGTGTCCAGTCGCCCAGCGAGACCGCGTTGCCCAAGCGGGCGGACGTCGAGCGGACGCCGTCACGCTGGTAGACCTGATCGGCCCGGTAAGGGCCCAGCACCCGCTGGATATCCTCGCGAGTAACGCCCTCGGTCTTGATCCGCTCCAGTTCGGTCCAGGCGATTTTCTCGGCCTGCTCGTGTTTCGCGTCGGGCGGCAGGTTGACCGTCACGACGAACGGACCGGGATCGCGCAGCGCATGGAAGCCGGCGCCGGCTTGCGTGGCAACCGTGGTGTCGACCAGTGCGCGATACAGCCGGCTGCTCTTGCCCTGGCTCAATACCAGGCCCAGTACGGTCAACGCAGCCGCATCGGGGTCGAGCGCGCGCGGCCCCTTGAAGGCGATGATCAGATTGCCCGTTGCGCCCGCGCGTTTGAGCACCAGCCTTCGTGACCCCTGCTGCGGCGGCTCTTCGGTCGTGACAGCGGGAATGGCCTTGGGCGCGCGCGGGATGCCGCCGTAATACTGCCTGACCCACCCCAACGCCTGGTCCGGCCGGAAATCGCCGACCAGGATGACGGTGGCGTTGTCCGGCCAGTAGAAGGTGTCGTAGAAACGGCGCAGCTTGTCCACGCTCGCATGCTCGATGTCGCTACGCCAGCCGATGGTCGGATGGTGGTAGGGGTGTGCCTGGTAAGCCGTGGCCATGACCTGCTGGAACAAGGCGGTGAAAGGACTGTTCTCGCCTCGCTCGTACTCGTTGCGTACCACCGTCATTTCGCTGGCCAGGTCTTCCGGGCGCAGCAGGAGGTTGCGCATGCGGTCGGCCTCGATCGCGATGTAGCCTTCCAGCGCATCGCGCCCGAGCGTGCCGAAGTAGTTGGTGCGGTCCATCGAAGTGGTGGCGTTGAAGGTCGCGCCCACTCGCTCCATGTAGCTGTTCAGTGAATTGCCGAGCGCCTTGTTGTAGTGCCGGCTGCCCTTGAACATCAGGTGCTCGAGCAGGTGAGTGTCGCCGGTCGTGCCCGCGGCTTCGTTGCGTGAACCCACCTGGTACAACACCTGGAAACTGACCACCGTCGCAGCGGAATCGGGCACGGCAAGCACGGTAAGGCCGTTGGCATCCAGACGGTATTCGTCGATGCCACCCAGGGAGCGCACGTGGGTAAAGCCCGGTACCTCGACGGGTTGGGCCATCGCCGTGCCTGCAATCAACGGGCACAGCGAGAGCCAGGTGCATATCAAACGTCGTACTGACATGTAGCGTCCTTTTGTGTAGGCCGGATGAACGCGGAAGAGCTGATGAGTCAGATTCGACCCCATGCGGCAATGCAGCCGGGGCAGGGAGACTCATGCGCGATGCTACTTTGCGCCCCATTATCGTGAAATGAGACGAGTTCGAATGTTTGGGACAGAACCGGCGCACTCGTCCGCAGGACCCGGCCATGAAAGATCGTGAATGCAGGTGCGCCTTGCCTTCCGCTCGATCGAGCGTCTCACCGCGATCAGAGGAAGCGCGGCGCCGTCAGCGCTTCAAATGCGTCGGTTTCGGACATCGCGTGAGCGGGTCGCGCGGCAATGCACTGTTTCAAAGAGAAAGGGACGCATCAGGCAGCCATCGCATGACGGCCCCCCGGCGCGTCGTGCATCCGATTCGACGGTCTATGCCGCCGCCGATTGCCTGTTTTGCCTCGCCACCCCTAAATGGCTGTAAACTCACGCTTTTGCTGCCACGCCCCCACATTCCAGATGTCCCAATCCCCCAAAGTAGGGTTCGTATCCCTCGGGTGCCCGAAGGCGCTCGTCGACTCCGAACAGATCATCACGCAACTGCGCGCCGAAGGTTATGAAATCTCCGGCACCTACGACGGTGCCGACCTCGTCGTCGTGAACACCTGCGGCTTCATCGACGAAGCCGTGCAGGAAAGCCTCGACGCGATCGGCGAAGCGCTGACCGAGAACGGCAAGGTGATCGTCACCGGCTGTCTCGGCGCGAAGTCGAGCGCCAGCGGGTCGAACCTGATCGAGGAAGTCCACCCGAAGGTGCTCGCCGTCACCGGCCCGCACGCGGTGGGCGAAGTGATGCAGGCCGTGCATTCGCACCTGCCGAAGCCGCACGACCCGTTCACCGATCTCGTGCCCGCCGCCGGCATCAAGCTCACGCCGCGCCACTACGCGTACCTGAAGATCTCCGAAGGCTGCAACCACCGCTGCACGTTCTGCATCATCCCGTCGATGCGCGGCGACCTCGTGTCGCGTCCGGTCGCGGAAGTGATGCTGGAAGCCGAGAACCTGTTCAAGTCGGGCGTGAAGGAACTGCTCGTGATCTCGCAGGACACGAGCGCGTACGGCGTCGACGTGAAGTACCGCACGGGCTTCTGGAACGGCAAGCCGATCAAGACGCGCATGACCGACCTGGTCGCCGCGCTCGGCGAACTCGCCGCGCAGTACGGCGCATGGGTGCGCCTGCACTACGTGTATCCGTACCCGAGCGTCGACGAAGTGATTCCGCTGATGGCCGAAGGCCCGTTCAAGGGCCACGTGCTGCCGTACCTCGACGTGCCGTTCCAGCATGCGCACCCGGAAGTGCTGAAGCGCATGAAGCGTCCGGCGAACGCCGAGAAGGTGCTCGAGCGCGTGCAGAAGTGGCGCGAGATCTGTCCGGACCTGACGATCCGCAGCACGTTCATTGCAGGCTTCCCCGGCGAGACGGAAGAGCAGTTCGAAACGCTGCTCGACTTCATCCGCGAGGCGGAACTCGATCGCGTCGGCTGCTTTGCCTACTCGCCGGTCGAAGGCGCGACCGCGAACGAACTCGACGGCGCGCTGCCGGATGAAGTCCGCGAGGAACGCCGCGCGCGCTTCATGGAAGTCGCCGAGGAAGTGTCGGCGAATCGCATCCAGCGCAAGGTCGGCAAGACCCTCAAGGTGCTGATCGACGAAGTGAGCGAGGAAGGCGGGATCGGCCGCACGGCGGCTGATGCGCCGGAGATCGACGGCGTCGTCTATGTCGAGCCGGCGGCGAAGGCATCGAAGCGCTACAAGGTCGGCGATTTCGTGTCCGTGAAGATCACGGGCGCCGACGGCCACGATCTGTGGGGCGAGGTATAAGCGATGACCGCGGCATTCCCGGAGATCCTCGCGCTCGGCGAGGCGATGATCGAATTCAACCAGTCGCAGCCGGGCCGGCCTGAATTCCTGCAGGGTTTCGGTGGCGACACGTCGAACTTCTGCATCGCCGCGGCGCGCCAGGGCGCGTCGACGGGCTTCGTGTCGGCGATCGGCGACGATCCGTTCGGCCGCCTGCTGGCCGATATGTGGCGCGCGGAACGCGTCGACACGACGTACGTGCGGATCGACCGCGCGGCGCCGACCGGCGTGTACTTCGTCACGCACGGCGCCGACGGTCACCAGTTCGACTACCTGCGCGCGGGCTCGGCGGCGAGCCGTTACGCAACGGGGGACCTGCCGCTCGATGCACTGGCCGCGGCGAAAGCCGTGCACCTGTCGGGCATCAGCCTCGCGATCAGCACGGCCGCGTGCGACGCCGCATTCGCGGCGATCGACCACGCTCGCCGCAACGGCGCGAAGGTCAGCTTCGATACGAACCTGCGCCTGAAGCTGTGGCCGTTGCCGCGGGCTCGCGCGGTGATGCGCGAGGCGCTGCGCCAGACGGACATCTGCCTGCCCAGCTGGGGCGACGTGACGGCGCTCACGGGCGCGAACGATCGCGATGCGATCGTCGATGCGATGCTCGAACACGGGCCGCAGGTCGTCGCGTTGAAGCTCGGCAAGGAAGGCGCTTACGTGGCGACGCCGAACGAGCGGCGCGTCGTGCCGGGCTTCACGGTCGAAGCCGTCGATGCGACGGGTGCGGGCGACTGCTTCGGCGGCGCCTTCGTCGCGCGGATCGTCGCGGGCGACGATCCGTTCGTGGCGGCGCGTTATGCGAACGCCGCGGCGGCGCTGTCGACAACGGGCTACGGCGCGGTCGCGCCGATTCCGCACCGCGATGCGGTGGAGCGCCTGATGCAAGGCTGATGCGGCATGCGCACGCCGGCCACGGCACTGCAGGGCGGGCACGGCATCGCCGCGGTTTCCGCGGTTTTCGAGCGAATCTGAAGCAAGGAGCAACACACGGTGGGTCGATATTCGCAATGGCAACGGGCGCTCGTCGTCGCGGGCGCGCTGGCGGCGGGCATGGTGATGCCGGGCGTCTCCGCGGCGCAGGCCGTCGCGCCGGGCGTGCAGCAGGATGAACCGGCAATGGCGCGGCCGCTGAAGCCGAATCCCGAGTTCGCCCGCCTGCCGCGCTACGAAGGCACGCTCGGTGACCGGCCGATCGTCGTGCATCTCGGCCCGAAGACGGACGAGGAAGGCGTGCACGGCGAATACCAGTTCGCCGATACGGGCGAGGTCGTGCTGCTCGCGGGCGATCGCGACGGCGACACGCTCGAAATCGAGGAATCGAACGACGGCACGAACATCACGGGCGTGTGGATCGGCCGCTTCGACGCGACGGGGGACCTGAAGGCCGACCGGATGAATTCGGACGAGTCGGATCCGCAGCCCGTCGTGCTGCGTCACGCGCCGGGCAAGCGCGCGGCGCTGCAGGTGCGCGACGGCCGCGTGCAGGAAATCGAGACGGTGGGCGGCGTCGTCAACCTGCGCACCGACGACTGAACCCACGCTGGCTCGGTGCGCGCGGCGCGCATTGTACCGGGCCAATTGCGCCGATTTTGGCTAATCTAGCTGCATATTCCGCAACCGAACGGCCTCGTGCCCGGCTTCCAGTCATGACTGCATCCACTCCCAAGCGCGCACTGCAAACCCGCATCGTTCAACCCGACGACGTGATCCCGGAAGGCTTCCGTTCGTTCGTGCCGCCGGTCGCGCGCGCGTCGACGGTCGTGTTTCCCGATCTCGCGACGATGCGTGCGCTCGTCTGGCACAACGACAACCAGTGGCGCTACGGCCTGCATGCGACGCCGACGTCGCTTGCGCTCGCGCAGCGGCTCGCCGAGATCGAGGGCGGTACGCATGCGCTGCTGCAGCCGTCGGGTCTCGCGGCGATCATGAACGTCTACTTCGGGATCGTGAAAGCCGGCGACGACGTGCTGATTCCGCACAACGTGTACGGGCCGAACGCCGATTTCGGCAACTGGCTCGCGAAGGATTTCGGCATCACCGCGCGCTTCTACGATCCGCTGATCGGCGCCGGCATCGCCGACCTGATCCAGCCGAACACACGGCTGATCTGGATCGAGGCGCCCGGCTCGGTGACGATGGAAGTGCCGGACGTGCAGGCGATCACGGCGGCCGCGAAGGCGCGCGGCATCGTTACCGCGATCGACAACACCTTTTCGGCCGGGCTCGCGTTCAAGCCGTTCGAACACGGCGTCGACATCTCGGTGCAGGCGCTGACCAAGTACCAGTCGGGCGGCAGCGACGTGCTGATGGGGGCGACGATCACCGCGAACGCGGCGCTGCATGCGCAACTGAAGCTCGCGCGGATGCGCTGCGGCGTCGGCGTGTCGGTCGACGATTGCTCGCTCGTGCTGCGCAGCCTGCCGAGCATGCAGGTGCGTTTCGACGCGCACAGCAAGAGCGCGCTTGCGCTCGCGCAATGGTTGAAGGCGCGGCCGGAGATCGCGGCGGTATTGCACCCGCAGATCGCCGATTGCCCGGGGCACGCGTCGTTCATGCGCGATTTCACCGGCGCGGGCGGGTTGTTCTCGGTGGTGTTCGACGAACGCTACAGTGCGGAGCAGGTCGACCGCTTCGTCGAGTCGCTCGAGCTGTTCGCGATCGGCTGGAGCTGGGGCGGCGCGTGCAGCCTCGCGATGCCTTACGACGTCGCGTCGATGCGTCCGGACTGGGCGCATCGCGGCACGCTGGTGCGTTTCTACGTCGGCCTGGAAGACGAGGGCGACCTGCGCGCGGACATCGAGCGCGCGATGCAGGCTGCGCTGGGCTGATCACCAGCCGCCCACTTTCGGCAGAAAAACAAAACGCCGGCGCGATGTTGCATCGCGCCGGCGTTTTTCATTTCGGATTCCGCGGGATCAGAACAACCGCAGCAGCCCGTCGAGGCCGACGTGATCGAACGCGACCGTCGCCGCATCGCGCACGACGGGCTTCGCGTGGTACGCGACTGACAGCCCGGCTTCGGCCATCATCTTCAGGTCGTTCGAGCCGTCGCCCATCGCGATCGCGCGGCTCGGCTCCAGGCCGAGCGACGCGCACGTCTCGCGCAGCAGGCGCGCCTTCACGTCGGCGTTGACGATCTCGCCGAGCACCTTGCCGGTCAGCTTGCCGTCGACGATCTCGAGCGTGTTCGCATGCGCGTAGTCGAGGCCGAGGCGGGCCTTCAGCCGTTCGGTGAAGAACGTGAAGCCGCCCGATACGAGCAGCGTCTTCATGCCGGCAGCCTTCACGCCGGCGAGCATCTTCTCGGCGCCCGGCGACAGTTGCAGCCGTTCCTCGTACACGCGTTCGAGCGCGTGCGCGTCGAGCCCGGCGAGCAGCGCGACACGGCGCGTGAGGCTTTCGTTGAAGTCGCGGATCTCGCCGCGCATCGACGCTTCGGTTATCTCCGCGACCTGCGTTTTCAGCCCGCAGAAATCGGCGATCTCGTCGATGCACTCGATCGTGATCAGCGTCGAATCCATGTCCATCACGGCGAGCCCGAAATCGCCGAGCGAGAGGCCGGCCTCGACGAACGCGAAGTCGAGCGCGTGCGTGCCGCAGTAAGCATCGATGTCGACGCGTTGCGCGGGGTTCGCGTTGTCGATCCGCAGCGCATGATCGTCGGTCTGCACGATGCGGGTGCCGCGCGACAGCGCGAGCAGCGGTTTGTGATGGGCGTCCGACAGCGGCGCAAGACTCTGGATGACGAGGTTGTGGGTCATGACGGGATGGTTGGGAAGCGAATGAAATGCGTGTGCGGCCAACGGGCAGCCGCCTGCCGATGCGGGCCCCGTCCGGCGTCGGGCCCTTGCGTGGCGAACGCGCCATTGTAGCCGGTTGGCCGCACGCGGCGGCGGGGGCGGATCGAAAGCGTGCGCGGCACCGCGGTCATTGCCCGTCCGCGCGATCCCAGTACGGCGGATCGCCGAAATGCTCGGCCAGGAACGTGATGAAGGCGAGCGTCTTCAGCGGAACGTGCGCGCGGCTCGGGTAGACAGCCCAGATCGCGATGTCTTCCGCGAACGGATAGTCGTCGAGCACCGTGACGAGCGCGCCGCTCGCGAGCAGCGGGCCGACGTCCCAGGTCGACTTGATCGCGATCCCGAAGCCGTCGACGAGCGCTTCGCGGATCGCCTCGCCGTTGCTCGCGACAAGCCGGCCGCCGACCCGCACGGTGAGCGGGCCTTGCGGCGTGGCGAACGACCAGTCGCGCTGGTCGCCGAGGATCACGCACTCGTGCTGCGCGAGGTCGGCCGGATGGCGCGGCGTGCCGTGTTCGGCGAGATACGCGGGCGAGCAGCACAGCACGCGACGGTTCGTAGCGAGCTTGCGCGCGACGAGCGTCGAATCCTTCAGCGCGCCGAGGCGGATCGCGACGTCGTAGCCGTCGTCGACGAGGTCGACGATCTCGTCCGACAGCCGCAGGTCGAGCGACACGGACGGATAGCGGCGCAGGAACGCGGGAATCACCGGCGCGACATGCTGGCGGCCGAACGACGACGACATCGACACCTTCAGCCGCCCGTACGGCTCGGTGCGGCCGTGGCCGACCGATGCGCGCGCGGCATCGGCGGCCGACAGCAGCATGTCGGCGTGCGCCATGAAGACTTCGCCGTCCTGCGTGAGGCTGATGCGGCGCGTGGTGCGGTGCAGCAGCCGTGCGCCGAGCTGGCGTTCGAGCTGCGCGATGCGCGCGCTCGCGACCGCGGCCGACACGCCGAACTCGCGCCCGGCCGCCGTGACGTTCGCGAGCAGCGCCGCGCGCACGAACAGCGCGACGTCGAGCAGGTCGAGCGGCTTGTCGGGGGCCGGAATCGGATCGGAGGCCATTATTCTGAAATTCCTGAAAATGTTTCAGGAAATATAGCGCTTTTCTCGAATGATCGGGTTGCCTACGATGATGTTCATGGGGCTGCGCCGCGGCCCACAGGTTTCCTTGAAGGAGTGTCGTGATGAAAGCCGTTGGACTGACCCGTTATCTGCCGATCGACGACCCGCAAGCGCTGCTCGACGTGGAGCTGCCGCAGCCCGTGCCGGGCCCGCGCGACCTGCTCGTGAAGGTCGAGGCGATTTCCGTGAACCCGGTGGACACCAAGGTGCGCGCGCCGAAGCCGCAGGTCGAGGACACGCCGCGCGTGCTCGGCTGGGATGCGGCCGGCACGGTGGTCGCGGTCGGCGCCGACGTCACGCTGTTCCGGCCCGGCGACGAAGTGTTCTACGCGGGCAGCATCACGCGGCCGGGTGCGAACAGCGAATTCCATGCGGTCGACGAGCGGATCGCCGCGCTGAAGCCGCGCACGCTCGATTTCGCCGCATCCGCCGCGCTGCCGCTCACCGCGCTGACCGCATGGGAGGCACTGTTCGACCGGCTGCGTGTATCGCCGCAGGGCGCGGACGCCGGCAAGTCGGTGCTGATCATCGGCGGCGCGGGTGGCGTGGGTTCGATCGCGATCCAGCTCGCGAAGGCGCTCGGCAAGCTGCACGTGATCGCAACGGCATCCCGGCCGGCGTCGGCCGAGTGGGTGCGCTCGCTGGGTGCGGACGCGGTGGTCGACCATTTCGGCGACCTGCCCGCGCAGCTGCGCGAGGCCGGGCATCCGAACGTCGACTACGTGCTGATCTTCAACGACACGGATCGTCACTTTCCGGCCGCTGCGGAGGTCATCCGGCCGCAGGGCGGCATTTGCACGATCGTCGAGAACGACAAGCCGGTGCCGGTCGAACTGCTGAAGGCGAAGAGCGCGGCGTTTCACTGGGAATTCATGTTCACGCGTGCCATGTTCGAGACGCCGGACATGATCGAGCAGCACCGGATCCTCGGCGAAGTCGCGCGGCTCGTCGACGGCGGCACGCTGCGCACGACGCTCGGCGAGCAGCTTGGCACGATCAACGCGGCGAACGTGCGGCGCGCGCACCAGTTGCTTGAGGCCGGGCGTTCGATCGGCAAGCTCGTGCTGAGCGGCTTCTGAGCCGGCGTCGCGCGTAAGGTTGCGGCGCCGCGAACGCAAGCGGGGTAACACCCGATGCGTTTGCGGCGCACTGCATGCCGCTTGGCGGTAGACTGGCAGCGCATCATGCATCGAAAACCGCGCGGCACGCGCGTGCCGCCGCATACCAAGGAGGTCAGCATGAGCCAACGTAGCTTGTCAGTCGCCGCAACGTGGTCGGTCGTGTTCGCGGCGGCGTGCGTCAGCGCGAGCGTATTCGCGGCGCCGCCGGTCAAGGGCAGCCTGAAGGGCGGCGGTACCGGACAGCTCGAATACACCGTCAAGGTCGACTCGAAGAGCTTCGGCAATACGCAGGAGACCCGCAAGATCCGCTCGGGCGAGACGGACGACTTCAACTGGAAGTCGGTGCCGCCGAGCGGGGCGGTCGCGATGCCGGAAGGTTGCCCGAACGCCGAGAACCTGCCGCGCGACGAGAACGGCGCGATGGTGCGCCAGACCCAGGTGCGGCTCGCGCCGTCGATCGACGCGAAGGGGATCGCCAACGTGCAGTTGAGCTTCCAGGCGGCCGCGCCGAAAGGCACGCGCAACGTGACGGCCGGTGGCAAGTCGCTGCAGTGTCCGGACGTCGTGTCGGTGAGCCAGGTGAAGTGGGTGTCGATCTCGACCAACGGCGGGTCGAAGTCCGTCACGATGAGCGATGGCTCGAAGGTGACGGTGTCGATCAAGCGTTGAACGGCGCGGGCTGCCCGGCGTCGGAGCCGGTGCGCGCGCAACGGATTCGACTTGCTGCAATACCACGCGGCGACACGTGACCGTTTCGTGTCGCCGTCACAATGCTTTCTCGCGACCTGCTTCAACGGCATGGCAGCGTTCGCCGTGCGACAGCGTCGCAAAGCGACCCGCATGACGCCATGCGAATGTCACGCTATGCTCGCCCGCATCATCACCTTCCTGTCATGACATCCGATGAAATACCGAATGCGCGCGCTGTTGTGTGCCCTTGCGTTCGTCGCTGCGCCCGCGCACGCGGCCGACGATTGCGGTTTCGTGAAGAAAGTCGAGCTGCCGTCGCGGCAGCAGGTGGCGGTCGTGTCGAGCGGCGCGCTCGAACCGTGCTCGACCGGCAGCTACGCGGTGCGCGTGTATTCGACCGCGCATGCCGCCCCCGGCTTCGATACCGACGATTACGTGACGGGCGCGCTGCATGCGCGTGATGGTACGGTCACCGATGCATTCACGGCCGACCTCGGTGCACGTGCGCCGCAGGCGCTCGTCGTGACGACGCGCTCGGCCGGCAGCGGCGGCTATGTCGGCGCGCAGGCCTATGTGACGACATCGCGTGCGGTAAGGCTCGTCGCGTCGGTCGACGGGCTCGCGCCGGACGCGGACATCGCAGCCGCGTTGCGGCAGGCGATCGGCAAGCGCCGCAGCGCGCGCTGACTGCGAACCGCGCGAACGCATCGCGCGATGGCGCCGCGTGTCAGTGCGCGCGTTCTTCGAGCCGCGCCGCGAGAAAGCGGTGATCCGCCGAGAACAGCCGGCGATAGGTCATCAGCACCGCGCCGACCGTGCCGAGCGCGGAGGCCGCGGCGATCAGGAACATGATCACGATCTGGTAGCGCACGGCCTGCAGCGGTGATTGCCCGGCCAGCACCTGGCCCGTCATCATCCCCGGCAGGCTCACGACGCCGACGACGGCCATCTGGTTCAGCGTCGGCAGCATGCCGGCGCGCACGGCCTGGCGCGCGGCGTCCTGCGCGGCTTCCCAGCGCGTCGCGCCGAGCGCGAGTGCGGTCTCGACGCGGTCGCGGCGCGCCGTGAGTTCCTCCATCATCCGCTCGACGCCGAGCGACACGCCCGTGAGCGTATTGCCGAGAATCATCCCGAGGATCGGAATCGCGTATTGCGGCGCGTACCACGGATGGATGCGGATCACGACGAACAGGCCGACCGCCGCGACGAACCAGCTGCTGAACCAGATCGACGCGATGCTGTCGATGCGCTGGCCGCGATACGTGCGCTTGCCGCGTCCCGCGCCGGCGAGCCCGGCGATCAGCGTCATCAGCGCGGTGAGCGGCAGTACGACGTACCAGTGAGGATGACCGAATACCCAGCCGAGCACGTAGCCGATCGCGAGCAACTGCACGACGGTGCGCACGGCCGCGAGCGCGAGCTTGCGGCCGAGGCCGAGCGACAGGGCCATCGAGATCGCGCCGTTGACCGCGACCAGCGCGGCGGCGATGCCGACGTCGACGAGGCTCAGGTCCTGCAGGGCGGGGCTCATTGTGTTGCCTCCGTCGGGTTGGCCACGTGCATCACGCCGGCCTGCATCACGAGCCGCATCGTGCCGATCCGTGCGGCCTGGGCCGGATCGTGCGAGATCCACATGTACGCGCGGGCGTCGGGCGCGGCGTCGAACCACGCGCCGACGAGCGCCTCGATCGCGCGCGCCGATTCGGGATCGAGCGCGGACGTCGGCTCGTCGAGCAGCAGCACGTCGGGATCGAGCTGCAGCACGCGCAGCAGCGCGGCGATCTGCGCTTCGCCGCCGGACAGGTCGCTCGCGCGCTTGTCGAGAAAGTCGGGACCCCGGCCGGCCTGCGCGGCGAGCGCTTCGGCGTGCGCGCGATCGAACGCAACGTCGCGATAGATCGCGAGCGAATACGGATAGCGCAGCTGCGATTCGACGGTGCCGTCCATCTGCGCGGGGCGCTGGCGCACATAGGCGACGCTGCGCCGGTAACGCGGGATCGCGTTGCGCCGGATCCGCTTGCCGCGCCACAGGATGTGGCCGCCGTCGAGCGGATCGAGCAGCGCGAGCGCGCGCAGCAGCACGCTCTTGCCCGACCCGGACGGCCCGGTGATAGCAATTCGCGAACCCGCCGCGAGGCTGAAATCGGTCGGGGCGAGCAGGGTCTTGCCGCTGCTGGCATCGCGCCGCGTGATGCGTGCTGCATCGATGAGGCCGGTGGGGGCTGTCATGTCACAAATGAAAAAAAGCGTTAATGGCGCCGAAACGTCACCATGGCGTGCGTCATAATACCGATTGAAAAGCCGCGGGTGTCGTGCGCCGTTCGTCCACGCAAGCGGCCCGGCATGGCGCGGCAACATTTCAGAACAACAACGGAACCGCCATGACGCTAGCCCGAGCCATCGGCAAATCGGCTGCATGGATCGTCGGTATCGTCGCGGTGCTCATCGCGGCGGCCGGCGTCTTTCTCTTTATCTTCGACTGGAACCGCGCGAAGCCGTGGGTCAACGAGCAGGTCACAGCCGCACTCGGCCGCCCGTTCGCGATCAACGGCGACCTGAAGGTCGGCTGGCGCCGCCCCGACGGCGAAACCGGCTGGCGCGCATGGGTGCCCTGGCCGAGCTTTACGGCCACGCAGCTCGAGATCGGCAACCCCGACTGGGCGAAATTGCCCAAGTTCGTCACGCTCGACGCCGCGCACTTCGATCTCGCGATCCTGCCGCTGCTCGCGCATGAAATCGTGATTCCGTCGATCGACGTCGTGAATCCGGCCGTCGACCTCGAGCGGCTTGCCGACGGCCGCAACACATGGACCTTCCAGTTCAAGCAATCGTCGCAGCCGTCGCCGTGGAAGGTGCGGCTCGACAGCTTCGGCTTCGCGAAGGGCACGGTCACGTACCGCGACGCGATCACGAAGGCCGACCTGACCGTCGCGATCGATACGCTCGGGCAGCCGATTCCGCTCGGCGACGTGCTGAAGGAGCAGGAGCAGACATCGCGCGCGGCATCGGCGCAGCGTGTCGGCAAGCATGGCGCCGCGCAGTTGAGCGCGAAGGCCAACGCGGAGGCCGCGTCGAGCGCTTCTGCGGCGCAGGCCGCGAGTGCGGCGTCGGCCACCGGTGTTTCGGCCGGGTCTGCCGTGGTGTCGGCTTCAGCTTCTTCGTCTACCTCCTCGGCATCGGTTGCTGTTGCCGCGTCTGGTGCAAGCGGCGCAAGCAGCGTTGCAGCGCCCGCGAAGCCGTCCGGCCCGACCTATGCGTTCGGGCTGAAGGTCGACGGCCGCTACAAGAACGTGCCGATCAGCGGCACCGGAAAGCTGGGCGGCGTGCTCGCGATCCAGGACGCGTCGCGGCCGTTCCCGTTGCAGGCCGACGTGAAGGCCGGCGACACGCGGCTTGCGATCGTCGGCACGCTGACCGATCCGAGGCATCTCGCGGCCATCAACCTGCGACTGTGGCTGCAGGGCACGTCGATGTCGCACCTTTACCAGCTGACCGGCATCACGCTGCCCGATACGCCGCCTTACGCCACCGAAGGGCGGCTGATCGGCAACTTCAAGCGGAAGGCCAGCACCTTCCGGTACGAGAACTTCAACGGTCGCGTCGGCGGCAGCGATCTCGGCGGTACGCTCACCTACGAGCAGCGCGAGCCGCGACCGAAGCTGTCGGGCGAGCTCGTGTCGAACCTGCTGCAATTCTCCGATCTCGCCCCGGTGATCGGCGCGGATACGGCCGCGAGCAAGGCCAAGCGCGGCGACACGACGAAACAGCCGGCGGGCCGCGTGCTGCCGGTCGAGACGTTCCGCACGGACCGCTGGCGCGCGCTCGACGCGGACGTCAAGTTCACCGGTCGCAAGCTGGTCAAGAGTTCGGACCTGCCGATCACCAACCTGTACACGCACATCGTGATGACGGACGGCGTGTTGTCGCTCGAGCCATTGCAGTTCGGCGTCGCGGGCGGCACGCTCGCGACGACCGCGCATCTCGACGGCAGCGGTGCGCCGCTGAAGGGCCGCTTCACGGTGGCGGCGCGGCACCTGAAGCTCAAGCAGTTGTTCCCGGCGCAGAAGGTCATGCAGTCGGCGCTCGGCGAGATCAACGGCGATGCGTCGCTGTCGGCGACCGGCAACTCGCCGGCCGCGCTGGCTGCGACGTCGACCGGCGAGGTGAAGGCGCTCGTGACGGATGGCCGCATCAGCCGCCTGCTGATGGAAGCGGCGGGGCTGAACGTCGCGAACGTCGTCTACGAGAAGCTGTTCGGCAACAACGACGTGAAGATCAACTGCGCGGCGATCGACTTCGTCGCGACCAACGGCATTCTCGACCCGAAGGTGTTCGCGCTCGATACGGACGACGCGCTGATCAACGTCGACGGCCCGATCAGCCTGCGCGACGAAACGCTGAACCTGAAGATCCATCCGCACACGAAGGGTTTCCGGATCTTCTCGCTGCGCTCGCCGCTGTACGCGAAGGGCACGTTCAAGAACCCGGACGTCGGCGTCGATGCGGGGGCGCTCGCGCTGCGCGCCGGCGCAATGGTCGGCCTCGGGCTGATCAACCCGTTCGCGGCCTTGATTCCGTTGATCGCGCCGAGCAACAACCGCGACGTGCCGTGCTCGGAGCTGTTCGGTCAGATGAATGCGAAGGCGGCACAGCGGGCGGCGGCGAAAGCCGGCAAGTGACGGGCGTCAGCGGCCCGCGCGCACCCAGAGCAGCACGACTTCGACTTCCCGCCCGTCGATCCGGACCGGTGCCGCGGGGCCGAGTTGGAGGCGATCGCCGTCGAGCACGGCGATCCGCTGCTGGATGTTGCCGACCCAGTTCGGGAACAGGCTGACGTCCATTTCGTGAGTCAGCATGCCGTCGTCGGCGACCTGAAAGGGGCCCGAATAGGCGAGGTAGCCGCGCGCGGCCGCCGCGCACGCGTCGTCGGCGCCGTGGTGCGGGTCGCCGATCGCGTAGGGCGGCCGGCCGGCGGCCATCAGCTGGGCGGACATGTAGCCGTCCCGCGTATAGAGGAGCCAGCCGCGCACGTCGCGACCGAGCGGATAGGCGGCCGCGCTGCCGTCACAGGGGCGGACTTCGTAGGACACGAGGCGCCACGCGCCGACGAGTTGTTCGCGAAGCTGGCTGGCGAGCATGCAGGATTCCCATAAGGCGGCGGTGGGGCGCGTGCCGTCGTATTGGCGGGCCGCCGGGCGGCAGGCCAGGGGGCCGGAAATGCGTTGCCGGAACGGCGTGGTCGGCAGTTTCTCCGACACCTGCTAAAATACACGGTTTTCCGTCGATTTATCCTTTAACGGGACCTGCCGTGCTTTCTACTGCCAACATCACGATGCAATTCGGGCCGAAGCCCTTGTTCGAGAATATCTCGGTCAAATTCGGCGAGGGCAACCGCTATGGTCTGATCGGCGCGAACGGCTGTGGCAAGTCGACGTTCATGAAGATCCTCGGCGGTGACCTCGAGCCGAGCGCCGGCAACGTCGCGCTGGAGCCGAACGTGCGTCTCGGCAAGCTGCGCCAGGACCAGTTCGCGTACGAAGACGTGCGCGTGCTCGACGTCGTGATGATGGGCCACACCGAAATGTGGGCCGCCATGACCGAGCGTGACGCGATCTACGCGAACCCGGAAGCCACCGACGACGACTACATGCACGCCGCCGAGCTCGAAGGCAAGTTCGCCGAATACGGCGGCTACGACGCCGAGGCGCGCGCGGGCGCGCTGCTGCTCGGCATCGGCATCGAGGAGAAATTCCACAACGGCACGATGAGCGACGTCGCGCCGGGCTGGAAGCTGCGCGTGCTGCTCGCACAGGCGCTGTTCTCGAAGCCGGACGTGCTGCTGCTCGACGAACCGACCAACAACCTCGACATCAACTCGATTCGTTGGCTCGAGCAAACGCTCAACGAGTACAACTCGACGATGATCATCATCTCGCACGATCGTCACTTCCTGAACTCGGTGTGCACGCACATGGCCGACATGGACTTCGGCACGCTGAAGGTCTGGCCGGGCAACTACGACGACTACATGCTCGCCTCGGCACAGGCGCGCGAGCGCCAGGCCGCGGCGAATACGCGTGCGAAGGAGCGTGTCGCCGAACTGCAGGACTTCGTGCGCCGCTTCTCGGCGAACAAGTCGAAGGCCCGTCAGGCGACCAGCCGTGCGAAGCAGATCGACAAGATCAAGATCGAGGAATTCAAGCCGTCGTCGCGCCAGAACCCGTTCATTCGTTTCGAGTTCGAGAAGAAGCTGCACAACGTCGCGGTGGTCGCTGAAGAGATCACGAAGAAGTACGAGCGCACGATCTTCCAGAACTTCAACCTGTCGGTTCAGCCGGGCGAGCGGATCGCGATCATCGGCGAGAACGGCGCGGGCAAGACGACGCTGCTGCGTTCGCTGCTCGGCGCGCTCGAGCTCGAGCACGGCACGGTGAAGTGGTCCGAGAACGCGAACGTCGGCTACATGCCGCAGGACACGTACGAGGAGTTCCCGAACGACATCACGCTGATGGACTGGATCGACCAGTACCGCAAGGACGGCGACGACGAAACGATGGTGCGCGGCACGCTGGGCCGCCTGCTGTTCACGTCGGACGACATCAAGAAGTCGGTGAAGGTGCTGTCGGGCGGCGAGAAGGGTCGCATGATCTGGGGCAAGCTGATGCTCGGCCGCCACAACGTGCTGCTGATGGACGAGCCGACCAACCACATGGACATGGAGTCGATCGAGTCGCTGCAGATCGCGCTCGAGCAGTTCGAAGGCACGCTGATTTTTGTGTCGCACGACCGTGAGTTCGTGAGCGGGCTGGCGAACCGGATTATTGAAGTGCGGACGGATGGCACGCTGTTCGACTTCGGCGGCAATTACGAGGAGTTCCTGACGAGTCAGGGGCAGGAGTAATTGTCCTGACGCTTCCGTTCATGTGTTGCGGCCTGGCAGTGGTACGAAGCCGGAGCGCATAGCAGCGCGAAGCCGTGAGAAACGCATCGGGCCCGCATCGACAACACTGTCGACGCGGGCTTTTTCATTTCCGCGCCAGTGAAGCCGGCGGTGTCGCGAATCGGAGTTTCATCCCGCCAATCGACTTCGGGTAAATTACGCTCCGAATACCACCCTCAATTCCGACCCGGAGCCACCCCCTCGATGCAGGACCATCCTTTCCCGCTCGACCTGTCCGGCCTTGCGCCAAGCCTGTATGCGCAGGGCACCGAGGAGGGCATCCTGGCGCGCCTGATGGAGCGGATCGCGCCGACCAACCGCTTCTGCGTCGATATCGGCGCGAGCGACGGCCTGCGCAACAGCAACACCGCGCGGTTGCTGCGCGAACAGGATTGGTCCGGCGTGCTGGTGGAAGGCAGCGCGTACCGGTTCGGCAAGCTTGCCGCCCACTACGCGGGCGCGGACCGCGTTCGCTTGCATCACGACCGCGTTCAGCCCGACACGATAGACACGTTGCTCGCCGACGCAAACACGCCAACCGACTTCGACCTGCTGTCGATCGACATCGACGGCAACGACTACTGGGTCTGGCGCGGCCTGCAAGCGTTCCGGCCGCGCATCGTCGTCATCGAATACAACCCGTACTACACACCGCCCGAGCGTTGGGTCATGTGCTACAACCCGGACCACGAATGGGACGGCTCGACGTATTACGGCGCGAGCCTCGAATCGCTCGTCCATCTCGGCCGGCAGAAGGGCTATGAACTCGTCTGCTGCGACGACATGGGCAACAACGCGTTCTTCGTGCGGCAGGACCTGTATCCGCTGCTCGGCATCGCGAACAACGATCCCTCGGTGCTGTTCCGCCCGGCGATGTACAAGGTTCGCTACGTCGGGCATAACACGTTCCTGAGCGGCCATCCGTATCGATACGGGCCGGCCGAGCACATCTGAATGGACTCGCTCGCCGCGACCTTCGACGAGATTCGCGATGCCTATGCGCTGGGCCGAAGCGGGCCGCCGCGCCAGGTCGGCGAACGTGTGTGGCACCTGCCGACCGATGACGGCGGCGTAGCGGTCAAGCTCTACGCGTCCGGGCATCATGCGCGTGCGGCCAAGGAGGCCGCCGTGCTCGCGCACTTCGAGACGCATGGCGATGCGCGTTTCCATGTGCAGACGCTGAAACGCACGACGTCCGGCGAGCCGCTGTGGACGGGCCAAGGTTCCCACGCGATGCTGACGCACTGGGAAGCCGGGCAGTTCAGAACCTACGACACGTTTTCGCCGGCCGAATGGGATGCGCTGGGCGCGAGTCTGGCAGCGCTGCATCTGAGTCTCGAGCAGCTTCATTTGCCGCAGCTCGACACGATCCGCGCACGCCTGACCGCGATCGACGCGGACGCAGTGCGCCGCGGCCTGCATGACGCACTCGATCGCGCATGCGCGAACCACGCCGCCGACAACCTGCGCCGCTACGTCGATCTCGCGCTGCGCCTGCTCGACCGCTACTATCCGGGCAGCATCGACGCGTTTCCCGCCGACGATCCGCAGCACCCGATCCACAATGACTACAACCAGTTCAACTATCTGTTCACGGGCACGCTGCCGCCGCTCATCCTCGACTGGGAAGCGTCGATCGGCGCACCGCGTGAATACGAACTGGTGCGTTGCCTGAACCATCTGCCGCTGGAGGCGCCGCATCTGGCGGAGGCGTTCGTGCTGGCCTATCGGCGGACCCGGCCGGTCGATCCCGCGCGCATTGCCTGGGCGGTCGATGCCGCGTGTCTGCAGCACGCGCTCAAGCTCTGGATCGTGCAAGGCTGGCTCGACGATCCGTCGCGCTTTGCATCGCATCTGAACGGCGCGGTAACGATGGCCTCCGCGATGGTGGATGCGCGCGACCGTCTGGTCGAATTCTTTTCCCGTTGCATCGAAGCAGGACGCTGAAATGAATGCGAATCTGAACCGGATGTCGAATCCGACGCCGCCGGCCGAGCGGCAGCATGTGTTTCCGCCGCCGCTGGATCGCGATTACCGTGTCGAAGACGGACGCGTGCTGACGCGCTCGCTGGAAGCGCATATCGTCGACCACTGCAACCTGACCTGCGCGGAATGCTGCTCGCTGTCGCCGCTGCTGCCCGAGTGGTATGCGCGCCCCGAATCGATCGAGGCCGATCTGCGCAAGGCGGCGAAGGTGCTGCGCCCGCGCATGTTCAAGCTGGTCGGCGGCGAGCCGCTGCTGCATCCGGCACTCGTCGAACTCGTCCAGCGCGTGCGCGCCACGGGCATCGCACCCGTGATCTCCGTCACGACGAACGGCCTGAAGCTCGGCGAGATGACCGACGCGTTCTGGCACGCGGTGGATGCGCTGACGATCTCGCGCTATCCGAAGCCGTCGCTGTCGCCCGACCTGGTCGCGCACATCGAGCGCCAGGCCGCGCGCTTCGACGTGCGCCTGAACTGGAAGGTGCAGGACGTGTTCACGACGATGAACCGCGCGCAGCCAGGCACCGATCGTGACGAAGCGCAGCGCCTTTATCACGATTGCTGGATCCGCGAGCGCTGCCATATGATTCGCGACGGCATGTTCTACACCTGCACGCGTCCGGCGCATTTCCATACGCTCTACAAGGGCGAGAAGGATTTTCAATCCGACGGCCTGCCGCTGCGCGACGACGCTGGCATGCTCGACGCGATGCTCGCCTATCTGCAACGCGAGGCGCCGCTCGAAGCGTGCCTGCATTGCCAGGGCGGCAGCGCACCGGTGGCGCCGCATCGCATCCTCAAACGCATTGAAGTGGACTCCTTGAAGGCTCGTTATCCATGATCGTCGGCACGCGCGACCTGTTCGGCTTCGACCGGCTTCACTACCATCCGCGCAGCGGTGCGGCGGCGTCCGGCATCCGGGCCGTCCTGCGCGCGGCGGGGCAACCGGCCGGCGAGCCAGACGCGGCGGCCATCGCGGGTTACCTGAGCGGCGAGCGGCTGGTCGGCCGCACCGTGTTGCGCGACGTGCGCGCGGTGCCGCCCGGCCATGCGCTGGTCCGTTCGCCGCAAGGGCTGACCGTGCAGCCGGCACCCGGGCAGCCGCAGCACGCCGATCTGGAAACCGTGCTGCGCGCGTCGCTGCAGCGTGCGCTCGACAGCGGCAAGCGCGTCGCGCTGGCGCTGAGCGGCGGGCTCGATTCGGCGCTGCTGCTCGCGTTGCTGCGCGAACTCGGCGTGCAGCGGCACGTGACGTCCTACGTCCTCGTGACCGACATGCCGGACTATTGCGAACGCGATGCCGCACTCGAACTGGCCGCGCAGATGCAGGCGAACGTGAAGATCGTGCGCGCGAACGAGGCCGATTTCGTCGCGGCGCTGCCGAGAACGACACATGCGGTCGAGGAGCCGATGTTCAACCTGCATCCGGTCGCGAAGCTGCTGCTCGCCGAGGCGATGGCCGCGGACGGCGTCGAGGTGGCCATCACCGGCGACGGCGCGGACCAGGTGCTGCGACGCGATCAGTCGGCCAACTATCTGCCGCTGTGCCATGCGCTGTTCGACGCGGCGTCGGTCGACCTGCATCCGCCGTTCGTCGACGCCGCCGTCGTCGCGCATCTGACGAGCATCGCGCCCGACCCGGACAAGCAGTGCCTGCGCGATCTCGGCGCACGCCTGAACCTGCCGGACCGTCTCGTGCACGGCCCCAAGCGCGGGCGGCTCGCCCCGGCCATGGATCTCGCGGCGCTGCTCGATCGCGACCGCACGCACGCGCTGGCCGATACCCTCGGCCTGGCTGCGCCCACGCTGCAGGCGGATACCGAACGCGTGCTGTGGACGACGCTGTCGCTGATCCTCGATCATTTCGACCATCTCGATGCCGCGCATCGCCCAACCTGAATCGTTCATGAAACGCATCCTGTTCTGCGTGGTGCCCGAAAAGGGGCACGTCAATCCGTGTATCGGCCCGGCCCAGCACCTGCGCACCGCCGGGTGCGACGTCGCGTTCTATGCACCGGCCGACATCAGCGCACAGCTCGACGGTGCCGGCGGCTTCGAATTCGTCGGGCCGCGCGAGACGCCCGAGCGCCACGACCTGTCGCGCGGCGCGAGCTTCGCCGCGAACATTCGCGACGCGGACTGGCTGCGGCACTGGATTCGCACGCTGCTGATCGATCTCGCGCCCGCGCAGGTGGATGGCATCCGCGCGGTGCTGCGCGACTGGCGGCCCGACGTGGTCGTGATCGATCCGCTGCTCTATGCGGCGGCGATTGCCGCTGAACTGGAAGGGCTGCCGTGGGTCTCGATGTCGAATTCGCTGAATCCGGTGTTGCCGGACGATCTCGATTCGGAACTGCTGCGCACGGTGCGATGGCTCACGCCGGAACGCACGCGGCTGTTCGCGCGCTACGGGCTCGACGCGCGTTTTCGCGGTTGCGACATCCTTTCGCCGCACCTGACGCTCGCGTTCACAACCGACGCGCTGGTCGGTGCGCCGCCGCCCGGTGTCGAGCTGGTGGGGCCGGCAATGCCGTCCGGCCCGCGCGGCGACGAGACGCCGTTCCCGTGGGAACGCCTCGATGCGGATCGTCCTTTGGTCTACATGTCGCTCGGCAGCCAGCTTTACTACCATCCCGATGTGTTTGCGAAGGTCATCGAGGCGACGCGCGCGACGTCGGCGCAACTGGTGCTGTCGGTGGGCGAACTGGTTGATGCGGATTTGCTGCCGGCCGACGACGAGCGCGTGGTCGCCGTGCGTTACGTGCCGCAACTGGCGCTGCTGCAGCGCACGCACGCGTTCGTCAGTCATGGCGGTGCGAATTCGGTGATGGAGTCGCTTGCGTGCGGCGTGCCGATGCTGCTGTCGCCGTTCTGCAACGACCAGTTCCATTCGGCGCACTTCGTCGAGCGGGCCGGCGCGGGGTGCGTGCTGGATCTGCAGCAAGCCGGCGTGGCGGACATTGCCGGTGCGCTCGAACGTCTGCTGCGGCCCGGGACGCTGCGCGAGCAGGCGGCGCGGATCCGCGCGAGCTATGCGTCGCGCGACGGTTCTGCCGAGGCGGCGCGCCTGATCAGCGCACTCGCTTCAGGAAACCGCCAGGCGACAGCGTCATGAGGACGCGGTCCTCGATGTCGTAGTCGACCTCGAAGCGGTCGTCGCGAGCGAGGAATTCATGCGCGGCGGTGGCCGGGTTGTTGCCTTTGCCGTACGGCTTGCCGTCGAACATCGACGCGGGCAGGTACTCCAGGATGGTGTCCATCACGATCGCGTAACTGCCGGGCGTCACGAGCGGCGCATAGCATTCGAGTTCGCGCAGCACGTGCGCGTGGGTGTGCGTGAGATCGAGGATCGCCATCACGCGCGCGCCGTCATCGATCTGTGCGCGCACCGATGCGAGCGTGTCGGCCGCGCATGATTCGCCTTCGATCAGCGTCATGCGGTGGGCGAGCCGGTGCGATTGCAGGCGCTGCCTGACCTCGTCGCGCAGGCGCGGTTCGATCGCGACGACACGGCCGCTGTCGCCGGCCAGTTCCAGCATCGACGCGGAGAATACGACGCCGCCGCCCGCCGCGATCCCGGTCTGCACGATGCAGTCGGGCCGCTCGCGCCAGATCAACTCCTGGAGCGCGAGCATGTCGGCGGGCAGGTGGAAGAAGCGCTCGCCGAGCCAGCGCGTCTGGAACAGATGGTCGAATTCGGCGGCACGCGTCAGCCATTCGATATTGATGTCCCGCATGCGGGCCGAGGGACGCTCTGACATGGTCAATGCAACGAGTAGGAGTGACGTGAAAACGCTGGAACCGTGGCTTCACCGGTACTGGAACATCGGGCCGGCGCACCTGCAGGCGCTGGCGTCGGGCCATACTAACAAAACGTATCTCGTCGAGTGCGATGCGGGGCGCGCGGTGCTGCGCGTGTCGTGGTCCGGCAAGGCGGTCGAGCAGGTGCATCGCGAGGCGGCGATACTCGGCCATCTCGGCCCCTCGCGTACGGCACCGATGCTGCCTGCACTGCCGAGACTGCGGCCGACCGTGGATGCACAGTCCGGTGTGCAGCTGCCCGATGGGCGCTGGCTGCATCTGTTCGAGCATATCGACGGCCGCCCCGGCCTGCCGGACGATGCGGAGGCGGGCGCGATCGATGCGATGCGTGCACTCGCGCATCTGCACGCTGCGATGGCGGCGATACCCGTGACCGAATCGGCGCCGCTGGCCTGGCTGTCTGCGCGCCACGCACGTGTAGCGGCGCGAGCGGCGCCTTCGTTGCCGGGTGACTTGAGCGGCCACTACGAGACGATGATCCGTCGGATCGGCGCACATCTCGACGCTGCTGCCCGCTGGCTGACGGGGGCGGTGCTCTGGCTGCACGGCGACTATCACGCGGGCAACCTGCTGTACGTGGGGCGCGCGGTGAACGGCGTGCTCGATTTCGACGATGTCGGGCAGGGCGCGCAGTGGCTCGAAGCGGCTTTTGCGCTGTTCGCGCTGTCGCGCGATGCGGGCAGGGACGATCGCTTCGTATTCGATGCGCGGCGCTGGGACGCCGGTCTGCAAGCCTATGCCGCGACGCGGCCCGATGACGTGCCGGACTGGATGCACGACCGACGCGATGCGCTGATGGCCCTGTTCTGCGCGGACCAGACGCTGATCCATCTCGAAGCCGCACAACGCGGCCTATGGACACCGGGGCCCGGCATCGGCTTTCTCGGCGGCTGGTGGCAGTTGCTCGGTGGAGCGGCGCCGGTACGCTGACCGGCTGCTTTTTCAGTGCGGCCGATTCAGGAACAGGCGCACCGCTTCGACCGTATTGGGCCGCGCCTCGCCGTGCCGCGATCCGTCGTGCATGCAGAACAGCACGTCATGTTGCCGTGCCGAGCTGGCGTCGACGTGCGCGCACATCGCGTCGAACAGCGCCTGCGGCGACGGCGCGGGCCGCTGCCAGTCGTCCAGTATCGCGGTCCAGCCCGTGTGTTCGCGCTGCAGCCGCGCCAGCACGCCGGCGCGATTGTCCTCCGGCATCAGGCCGTAAGGCAGGCGCAATGGAATCGTGTCCGGAGCCGGAACGCCGGCGCGGCGATAGGCTTCGCGAATCAGTGCGTCGGTTGCGTCGATTTCGTCGATCAGGGCGTCATCCGCGAGCGCGCCCGGCCTTGCGTGCGAATGCGTGTGATTGCCGAGTAGGTGGCCTTCGCTCGCCATTCTTGCCGCGACGTCGAGTGCGCCTGCGAGATTCTGGCCGAGCAGGAAGAAGGTCGCCTGGCAGGACGCGGCGTACAGGACATCGAGCAAGGAGGGTGTCGAGGGACCGGGCCCGTCGTCGAAACTGAGGCGAATGGACATCGCGGATGGGTGCGCCGTTCAAGGTGTACCGGACGAACGATAGCGCAAGTCGCGGCGAGCGGCGGCCGGCGCTCTCATCGTTCGGCTACTGGAGCGGCTCGATCGCCAGCGGACAGGTGCCGATCCGACGCAACTGCGTGCCGGTCCACTCGTAGAAGAATCGGGCGGCCTTCGCGCTGTTGTCGTCGCAATCGTCGTTGAAGCAGCCCGCGACGATCAACAGCCTGCTGCCGGGGCGGAAATCGACACGCTCCTCGTCGTTGCCCATCACGCCTGCGATTTCCTGCACGCCGGGCATCGTGTACGTCGCGCCCGTGTACTTGTCGGCGATCGCGAAATTCCGGCAATCCGTTCCGCAGCCCCAGGTCGCGACCCGGTAGTGGCCGGCAAAATTGGCCGGTTGCGTGAATTCGTCGCGAATGACGGTGCGGTAGAGGCGGGCTTCCCTGGTGGTCAGGCGTGGTGCCGCGGCCGGCTTGCGCGGCGCGCTTGCAGCGCGTGCCGGATAGCGGTCGAACGAAGGCGACGGGCATGCGGCGTCCGCCGTGGCCGTCGCCGCGCGGGCAGTGCCGGAGCCGCACAGCAGCGCGGCCGATGCGCCGGCGATCAGCAGAAAGCGATGAGCAAGCATCACGCGAGCATCCTTCAGGTTCGGGAGTGGGATCGGGCCGGAGGGTCCGAACGGCCGGCGACGACAATTCTATGACGCTTCACGCGCGCCGGCGACCCGGCGCAGCGATCGCGAGCCTGCGTCAAACCGACGTTCCGCACACGCCCCGCCGTCAAGCTTTGTCAAATTGTGGCGATATCACGATGCCTGACGTTTCAGGCCGCCTTCGAAGGCTGTCATGCACGGGTCGATTGAGTATCCTTGGATTCGATTCGCGGTACTCATGCCATCACAACCGGGAGGCTTCACATGAATGCACGTCTATACCGCGCGACCGTTGCCGGCGCGTTGATCGGATTGCTCGCGCCGTTTTCGCTGGCGCATGCGCAGCTGGGCGATGTCCTGAAGCAGGTCGGCGGTGGTGGCGACTCAGGCGGCAGCGCGGGCGGTGCGCTCGGCAATCTCGGCGGCCTCGGCGGTGCGTTGACGGGCGGGGGCGGTGCGTCGCTGATGCCGGGCAGCACCGGCAACGTCGCCGGCCTGCTGCAGTTCTGCATCCAGAACAACTATCTCGGCGGGGCGTCCGGCGGCGCGTCGTCGGTGAAGGACGCGCTGATGGGCAAGCTCGGCGGCAATGCGTCGTCCGACAGCGGCTATACCAGCGGCGCGAGCGGGGTCCTCGACGCCGGCAACGGCAGCAAGCTCGACCTGAGCGGCGGCGGCCTGAAGCAGCAGGTGACCAAGCAGATCTGCGACAAGGTGCTGACGCAGGCGAAGTCGCTGCTGTAAGTGTCGCGGTGCATGGCGGCGCAGGGGGCGGTGCGAGGCGTACCGCGCCCGTCGATCATCGCGACTGCCACGCGCGCATCGACGAACGGACGGGCGGCCGCGCGATGCCGCGGCCCGCACGCATGGACTCAGTCGGCCAGCCGCTTGTCGGCGAGTGCCTTGCAGCAGTCTTCGTAGACCCATTGCACGAGTTTCGCCCGATAGTCGAGATCGTCGGTATCGACGATTTCCTCGACCGCGTCGCGCGCCCATGACGCATCGACGAACCCGGCATGCCGCTTCGCGATGTCCTGCGCGAGCGCCGCGAGCTTGGCAACGGCCAGCCAGTCGGCCTGGCGATGATGGCGGTCGAGCCAGCGGTGCGCGGCCTGGACCTGGAACGTGGCGTCCGGCCACGATTCGTTGAGGTAAAACGCGCCGAGATTGCCGCAGGTGAGCCAGCAAAGCAGTTCCAGGCGATCTTGCGAGCCGAGGATATGGGGTGCGTCGGACATGGCAGCGCTCACGAAATACGTCGATTCCGGGCGGCGCCGGTTGCAGTGAGCCGGTGCCGATAGTAAAAACATAGCACGATGCGGGCCCGACCGCGCACCCGGGCGGATGCTGACATGGCCGTGGGGAAGCGGACGCTGCGCCGGCGAGGATCGCCGACGGCGAAGCGAGGGGGCAGCGGGAACGGAAAGTGCGGGAGCGCGTGAGGAACGACGCGGGATGAGGCGGCCGGGGAGCGGCCGCTGGCGCCGTGAAGCGGGCCCGTCGCCGGGCCCGCCGCAGCCCGGCGTGCGGCCCGGGCTGCCGATGAACGAACTCAGGTCGTCGTGTGCGTGGCGCGCGCGATCGAACGGATGCTGCGTTCGACGCGGATCAGGATGATCAGCACCGCGAGCGACACGAACGAATACAGCGCGACGAGCGCGGCGACGCCCGCGTAGCGCGCGGTCTGGCCGTTCTCGGCAGCGGTTTCTTCCGCGGCCTTCTTCTCGTTGTCGATCGCGGTCCGGCGTGCGTCGTAGCGCTCGGAGAAGTCGCGCATGACGGCCGACACGACGTCGGTGTACGCCTGCTCGCGCGCATATTCGTCGCCGTGAGCGGTGACCTTCTTCTTGACGCTGGCCGCGACGTCCGTGCGTGACAGCACCTTGTCGAGATACGCGATCTGCTGCTCGTAGTACGCGACGTCCGGATGGTCGTCGTCGCCGAGCACGCGCTGGAACGATGGCTCGTACGCGTCGTGGTCGACCGCGTAGTCCGGCGACAGGGCCGCCCGGCCGTGCTTCTGCACGATGCCCGACAGTCGCGTCGACAGGCGCAGCGCGGGCGACGCATCGTCGGCCTTGGCGGCGGCGCCGTCGGCGGCCGGCGTGGCCTTGGCGGGCGCATCGTTCTCCCACGCGAACGATGCAGGATCGACCTGGATGGCCGAATCGACCTTCGGCGGTTTTGACAGGCGCGCATCGAGTGCGACCGCGCCGAATATGACCCCGCCGATCAGCACTGCGGTCGCGAACAACAGCACGATCACGCGCAATACCTGAAGATAGCCGCCCTCGATTTTGGTCAGGATGCTCAAGGCATTCTCCTTTCTTATGATGAATGAGGCGCCGAGGCTAAAGACCTTTCTATTGGCTGTCAATCGTCACACCGGCGGACCGAAACGCTCGCTAGAATGTCGGCTTTCCTGGAGGCGGAAAGCGATGAAAATCTACGACCAGTTCTATATCGACGGCGCGTGGCGCAAACCGGCCGGCACCGGCACGATCGACGTGATCGACTCGGGCACCGAGGCCGTGATCGGCCGGATTCCGGAAGGCGTCGCGTCCGACGCGCAGGACGCGATCCGCGCGGCGCGCGCAGCCTTCGACGCGTGGGCGGCCACGCCGCCCGCGACGCGCGCGGGCTACCTGCGCAAGATCGTCGAGCATCTGCAGGCGCGCAGCGAGGAGCTCGCGCAGTCGATCACCGGCGAAGTCGGGATGCCGATCAAGCTGTCGCGCGCGATCCAGGTCGGCGGCCCGATCTACAACTGGAAGGCGTACGCGAAGCTCGCCGAATCGTTCGAATTCGAGGCACAGGTCGGCAATTCGCTCGTCGTGCGCGAGCCGGTCGGCGTCGTCGCGGCGATCACGCCGTGGAACTATCCGCTCAACCAGGTCACGCTGAAAGTCGCGCCGGCGCTCGCGGCCGGCTGCACGGTCGTCCTGAAGCCGTCCGAAGTCGCGCCGCTGAACGCGTTCATGCTCGCCGAAGCGATTCACGAAGCCGGGCTGCCGGCCGGCGTGTTCAACCTCGTGTGCGGCTACGGCCCGGTGGTCGGTGAAGTGCTGGCCACCGATCCGGACGTCGACATGGTGTCGTTCACGGGCTCGACGCGCGCGGGCAAGCGCGTGGCCGAACTGGCGGCCGCGGGCGTCAAGCGCGTCGCGCTCGAGCTGGGCGGCAAGTCGGCCTCGGTGATCCTCGACGATGCCGATTTCGCAACGGCGGTGAAGGGCACGGTCAACGCGTGCTTCCTGAACGCGGGGCAGACCTGCTCGGCGCACACGCGCATGCTGGTGCCGGAAGCGCGCTACGACGAGGCGCGCGCAATCGCGAAGGCGGCGGCCGAAACCTACGTCGCCGGCGATCCGCGGCAGGATGCGACGCGCCTTGGCGCGCTGGCATCGGCCGTCCAGCAGCAGCGTGTGCAGGACTACATCCAGCGCGGGATCGACGAAGGCGCCGAACTCGTGACGGGCGGTACGGGCCTGCCGGAAGGGCTGGACAAGGGCTTCTTCGTGAAGCCGACCGTGTTCGGCCGCGTCGATCCGAAATCGACGATCGCGCAGGAAGAAATCTTCGGGCCGGTGCTGTCGATCATCACGTATCGCGATGAAGACGAGGCCGTGCGGATCGCGAACGATTCGCCGTACGGGCTCGGCGGTGCGGTATGGGCCGGCAGCGACGAACGCGCGATGGGCATCGCGCGCCGCATCCGCACCGGGCAGGTCGACATCAACGGCGGCGCGTGGAACATGGCCGCGCCGTTCGGCGGCTACAAGCAGTCGGGGCACGGCCGCGAGAACGGCGTGTACGGGCTCGAGGAATATCTCGAGTACAAGTCGATGCAGCTCAAGCCTGCGAAGCCGGCCTGAGCGTTTCTCGTGGCATGAACCGGAAACGGCACGCTCGTGTGCCGTTTTTTATTGACCGCCGTCAAGGTGCGCGTCGGTGGATCGTCGATCATCGCGGTTCCGATGTTCCGACGAGGTTTCAGATGACCGTACGCACTTCCTTTCCGCCGCTGACGATTCGCGGCCGCACCTTGTTGCCCGTCGTGCAGGGCGGCATGGGCGTCGGCATCTCCGCGCACCGGCTGGCGGGCAGCGTCGCGCGCGAAGGCGCGGTCGGCACGATCGCGAGCATCGACCTGCGCCACCATCATGCGGACCTGCTCGCGCGTTGCCGCGCGCAACCCGATCGCGCGACGCTCGAGGCCGCAAACCTCGAGGCGCTCGCACGCGAGATCCGCCTCGCGAAGACCTACAGCGAAGGGCGCGGGATGATCGCGGTCAACGTGATGAAGGCCGTGAGCGCGCATGCCGACTACGTGCGGGTCGCGTGCGACGAGGGGGCGGACGCGATCGTGATGGGCGCGGGCTTGCCGCTCGACCTGCCCGATCTCACACAAGGACACGACATCGCGCTGATTCCGATCCTGTCGGACAGCCGCGGGATCGCGCTCGTGCTGAAGAAGTGGATGAAGAAGGGGCGCCTGCCCGACGCGATCGTGATCGAGCATCCGGCGCATGCGGGCGGCCACCTCGGCGTCACGCAGATCGACGACATGCACGACCCTCGCTTCGACTTCGCACGCGTGCTCGACGAGACCGCCCAGGTGATGGCATCGCTCGGCCTCGCGCGCGAAACGATCCAGTTGATCGTTGCGGGCGGGATCAACAGTCACGATACGGTGCGCGCGGCGTTCGACGCCGGCGCGAACGGCGTGCAGGTCGGGACGCCGTTCGCGGTGACGGAAGAGGGCGATGCGCATCCGCACTTCAAGCGCGTGCTGGCCGACGCGACGCCCGAGGACATCGTCGAATTCGTCAGCGTGACGGGGCTGCCCGCGCGCGCGGTGAAGACGCCGTGGCTCGATCGTTACCTGCGCAACGAGACACGCATCCGCACCAAGCTCGGCGCGCTGAAGCAGCGCTGCCCGACCGCGCTTGAATGCCTGAGCGTATGCGGCTTGCGCGACGGCATCGAGAAGTTCGGCCATTTCTGCATCGACACGCGGCTCGCGGCCGCACTGCGCGGCGACGTGGCGAACGGGCTGTTCTTCCGCGGCCGCGAAGCGTTGCCGTTCGGCCGTGCGATCCGCAGCGTGCGCGATTTGCTCGACCTGCTGCTGACGGGCCGTGCGACCGAGCCTGCGGCAAACCGTCCCACGTTTACGTTGGCTTGACGGATATCAAGATAAAGAAAAGACCCTACAGGGAGAATGGAAACCATTCTTTGGGGGTCCGTACCATGCATGAAACGATTCGAACTTGTGTCACCGCTGCTGCCGTTGCAGCCGCTTTCGCCGCGATGCCTTCGCTGTCGCACGCTGCCTCGCCGGGCGATGGCATCAACCAGGGCGACGTCCTGGTCCGGCTGCGCGCGATCAGCATCCAGCCGAACGAACGCGCGAGCGATACGCTGGGCGCGCTCAACGTCGGGGTGAACAACGCGATCGTGCCCGAGCTCGACTTCACGTACATGATCCGCGACTACCTCGGCGTCGAGCTGATTCTCGGCACGTCGCGGCATCAGCTGACGTCGAGCCTCGGCAATCTCGGCGGCGTGGGCGTGCTGCCGCCGACGCTGCTGCTGCAGTACCACTTCAACCATGCCGGCAAGGTGCGTCCGTATGTGGGTGCAGGCCTGAACTACACGTACTTCTACAACAACGGGCTCAACGTCGGCGGGCAGGGCGTGTCGATCAACAAGAGCAGCTTCGGCCCCGCGCTGCAGTTCGGTGTGGACGTGCAGGTGACGAAGAAGATTTTCATGAACGTCGACGTGAAGAAGATCTGGATGAGCACCGATGCGACGCTGGGCGACAAGGGCATCGGCACGCTGCACATCGATCCGCTGATCGTCGGCGTGGGCGTCGGGATGAAGTTCTAGACGCGAAGGGAAAAGAACAGAGTTGGGGTTGGCGGCATGTCGGTCGGCATGCCGCTTTTTTTATGCGCGGCGGGTTTACAGCTTGTCGTACTGGAAGCGCATCGCGGTGCCTTCGCGCGAGATGCGCTCCCACACCGCGCGTTTTTCGTCGTCGCTCAGGAACACCCAGTTCGACACTTCGGCGGCCGTGCGGCCGCAGCCCTTGCAGACTTCGTCGAAGAGGGTCGAGCACACGCCGATGCAGGGGCTGTCGGGCAGGTCGTGGAGATTGGAGGCCATCGTGAGGGTTCGCGCGGTTGAATCGTCAGCCGCCATTTTAATGCATCGCGGCCGGACGGTCGGACGGGTGCGGCCGGCATGCCGTACCGGTGCAGCGGCGTGACAGTACGGCGGGGTTCGGGCGCAGCCGCCAGGCGGTTCGCGCCCGGCTGGCGAACGCGATTGCGCCGCCGCCCGTTTTTCCCGGTGGACAGCCGCCGATTACCCGATAGAATTCCCCGGGAACGCCCCGCCTCACGGGCGGCCAGCCTGGCCGGCTGCGGGAATCTGTTCCGTTTGCGCGACACCGGCATGATTTTTTTGTGACGGGGCGCGAATGATGGTAGTTTTCGGGGTTTTCGAGGGGCGGCGCGCCAGAATGCGCCGTCATGACGAGGCAGACGGCAGCCGGACACACGGTCCGGCCGTAGGGAGAACGGGATGAAAGCAAAGGTAGTGGGCCGGTTCGCAGCGCTCGCGCTGTGCGTGGGTGCATCGGCGGCAGCGGCGAAGGATACGCAGCTCAATGTCTATAACTGGTCGGACTACATTGCGAAGGACACGATCCCGAACTTCGAGAAGCAGGCAGGCGTCAAGGTCCGCTACGACAACTACGACAGCGACGACACGCTGCAGGCGAAGCTGCTGACGGGCAGCTCGGGCTACGATATCGTCGTGCCGACCAGCAACTACGCGGGCAAGCAGATCGCCGCCGGCATCTTCACGCCGCTCGACAAGTCGAAGCTGCCGAACCTCAAGTACCTCGATCCGCAACTGATGGCGCTCGTCGCCGGCGCGGACCCGGGCAACAAGTACTCGGTGCCCTGGGCGTACGGCACGACCGGTCTTGCGTACAACCTGACGAAGGCGCAGCAGGCGCTCGGCAAGGTGCCGCTCGACAACTGGGACATCCTGTTCAAGCCGGAAAACATCTCGAAGCTGAAGACCTGCGGCGTGTCGGTGCTCGACGCGCCCGACCAGATGTTCGCGGCGACGCTGCACTACATCGGCAAGGATCCGATGAGCACGAACCCGGCCGACTACAAGGCTGCGATGGAAGTGCTGAAGAAGATCCGCCCGTACATCACGCAATTCAACTCGTCGGGCTACATCAACGACCTGGTCGGCGGCGACATCTGCTTCGCGTTCGGCTGGTCGGGCGACGTCGTGATCGCGAAGCATCGCGCGATCGAGGCGAAGAAGCCGTACAAGGTCGAGTACTACATTCCGAAGGGCGGCGCGCCGGTGTGGTTCGACGTGATGGCGATCCCGAAGGATGCGAAGAACAAGGATGCCGCGCTGCAGTGGATCAACTACATCGAGGATCCGAAGGTGCACGCGGCGATCACTAACGCGGTGTACTACCCGAGCGCCAACGCAGAGGCCCGCAAGTACGTGCGGCCCGACGTCGCGAACGACCCGGCCGTCTATCCGCCGGCCGACGTCGTGAAGACGCTGTTCCTGCTCAAGCCGCTGCCGCCTGAAATCCAGCGTCTGCAGACGCGTCTGTGGACCGAGCTGAAGTCGGGCCGCTGACGCGAACCGGAGTGAATCAGCAGTCATGAAGCCCCTGGTGCCCCCGGGGGCTTTGTTCGTTCAACGCAGGAGAGAAGCAGCACATCATGAATAGCCAGTCGGGCGCGCCGGTCGCGGGCGTGCCGTCCTCCGTTTCCTCCTCCGGCGCCGATGCGCGCGCCGAGAACTTTGTCCAGATCGTCGACGTCGTCAAGAAATTCGGCGACACCGAAGCCGTGCGCAGCGTCAACCTGACCGTGCGCCAGGGCGAGCTGTTCGCGCTGCTCGGCAGCTCGGGCTGCGGCAAGTCGACGTTGCTGCGGATGCTCGCGGGCCTCGAGACGGTCACGTCGGGCAAGATCCTGATCGACGGCGAGGACCTCGCGCAGATGCCGCCGTACAAGCGGCCCGTGAACATGATGTTCCAGTCGTATGCGCTGTTCCCGCACATGTCGGTCGAGTCGAACGTCGCGTTCGGTCTCAAGCAGGAAGGCACGCCGAAGGCCGAGCTGAAGGCGCGCGTCGCTTCGGCGCTCGAACTCGTGCAGATGAGCAAGTACGCGAAGCGCAAGCCGCATCAGCTGTCCGGCGGCCAGCAGCAGCGCGTCGCGCTCGCGCGCTCGCTGGTCAAGCGGCCGAAGCTGCTGCTGCTCGACGAGCCGATGTCCGCGCTCGACAAGCAGATCCGCCAGCGCACGCAGATCGAGCTCGTCAACATCCTGAACAAGGTCGGTGTCACCTGCATCATGGTCACGCACGACCAGGAAGAAGCGATGACGATGGCCAATCGCCTCGCGGTGATGAGCGAAGGGCAGATCGTGCAGATCGGCTCGCCGAACGAAGTGTACGAATATCCGAACAGCCGCTTCTCGGCCGAATTCATCGGCTCGACGAACCTGTTCGAAGGCGTGACCGTCGAGGACGAACCCGACCACGTGTACATCGAGTCGCCCGAGCTGCCGAGCCGGCTGTACGTGAGCCACGGGATCTCGGGCCCGCTCGGGATGCCGGTCACGGTATCGGTGCGCCCCGAACGGATCGCGCTCACGCGCAAGCCGCCCGAAGGCGCGTTCAACTGGGCGCGCGGCCGGATCAGCAACGTCGCGTACATGGGCGGCTACTCGCTGTATCACGTGAAGCTCGACGGCGGCAAGACGGTGATCGCGAACGTGTCGAGTCTCGCGATTTCGGAGCTCGAGACGCCGGCGCTCGGCGACGAGATCTACGTGCGCTGGAGCGCGACGGCCGGCGTGGTGCTGACGTCATGACCGCGTTCAAGTCCATGCTCTCGTGGCCGGTGCGGCGCTTCAACCTGACGGGCGCCACGGCGGTCGTGGCTGGCCCGTTCACGTGGCTCGTGCTGTTCTTCCTCGTGCCGTTCGTGCTGGTCGTCAAGATCAGCTTCGCGGAGCTGCAGCTCGGCATCCCGCCGTACACGGAGCTCGCGTCGTACGCGGACGGCGTCGTGCACGTCGCGCTGAACCTGTCGCACTACGCATTCCTGTTCACGGACAGCCTGTATTTCGCGACCTACGTGAACTCGGTGTGGGTGGCAGCGATCACGACGCTGCTGTGTCTGCTGATCGGCTATCCGATGGCGTACTACATCGCGCGCTCGAACCCGGCGACCCGCAACCTGCTGATGATGGGCGTGATGCTGCCGTTCTGGACGTCGTTCCTGATCCGCGTGTACGCGTGGATCGGCATCCTGAAGAACAATGGGCTGCTGAACAACTTCCTGATGTGGGTCGGGCTCACGCATACGCCGATCGAGCTGTATCGCACCAACTACGCGGTGTACATCGGGATGGTCTATTCGTACCTGCCGTTCCTCGTGATGCCGCTCTATGCACACCTCGTGAAGATGGACCTGCGCCTGCTCGAAGCCGCGTACGACCTCGGTGCCAAGCCGTGGAAGGCGTTCGTGCAGATCACGCTGCCGCTGTCGAAGAACGGGATCATCGCGGGCTGCCTGCTCGTGTTCATTCCGGCGGTCGGCGAGTACGTGATCCCCGAACTGCTCGGCGGCGCGAACACGCTGATGATCGGCCGCGTGATGTGGAACGAGTTCTTCAACAACGCAGACTGGCCGATGGCGTCGGCGGTGACTTGCGCGATGGTGCTGCTGCTGCTCGTGCCGATGGCGATGTTCCAGCACTTCCAGGCGAAGGAGCAGGGAGGCCGCCGATGAAGCCGAATCGTTACCTGCAGTTCGCGGCGCTGTTTGCCGGCTTCGCGTTCCTGTACATCCCGATCATCAGTCTGATCGTCTATTCGTTCAACGAGTCGAAGCTCGTCACCGTGTGGTCGGGCTTCTCGTTCCGCTGGTATGCGGCGCTCGTCGAGGACGACGAGCTGCTGACGGCCGCGTGGCTGTCACTGAAGATCGGCGTGCTGACCGCGTTCGCGTCGGTGTTCATCGGCACGTGGGCCGGCTTCGTGCTCGCGCGGATGGGGCGCTTCCGCGGCTTCGCGCTGTTCAGCGGGATGATCAACGCGCCGCTCGTGATTCCCGAGGTGATCCAGGGGATCTCGCTGCTGCTGCTGTTCATCGAGCTGGCGAAGTGGATCGGCTGGCCGGCCGAGCGCGGCGTGTTCACGATCTGGCTCGGCCACGTGATGCTGTGCATCTCGTACGTCGCGATCATCGTGCAGTCGCGCGTGCGCGAGCTGAACCCGTCGCTGGAAGAAGCCGCGCTCGATCTCGGTGCGACGCCGTTGAAGGTGTTCTTCACGATCACGCTGCCGCTGATCTCGCAGGCGCTGATCGCGGGCTGGCTGCTGTCGTTCACGCTGTCGATCGACGACCTCGTGCTGTCGGCGTTCCTGTCGGGCCCCGGCTCGACGACGCTGCCGCTCGTGGTGTTCTCGCGTGTGCGTCTCGGCCTGAACCCGGAGATGAACGCGCTCGCGACGCTGTTCATCGTCGCGGTGACGGCCGGTGTCGTGATCGCGAACTTCGTGATGCTGCGCCAGGAGCGCAAGCGGATGGCGGGGTTCGCGACCTGACGTTCAAGTTGCGATCGACGTGAAAAACGCCCGGTGCCGACGACGAGTCGGACCGGGCGTTTTGTTTGGGTGGTGCCGCGTGTGGATCGGTGCCGGTCAATACGCGATTGCGACGGATGAACCGGCATCGCGGGCGAGACGCGGATTCGATTCCCGCGCCCGGTTGTGCACCGCCTTACGCGCCGAACGCCGCCTTCGCCAGCAACCCGAGCGCGACGCACACGAGCACGGCCGCGAACCCGGCCTGCACGTGCCGCGCGGCGAGGTGGCGCGACGCGCCGCGGCCGGCGGCCATGCCGAGCGCGGTCGCGACGGTGAACCACAACGTCACGTCGAGCGGTGCGCGCGTGCCCGACACGAGCGTCGCGAACACGCCGCCGGTGCCGACGAGCGCGATCACCATCAGCGACGTCGCGACGACACCGTGCATCGACACGTTCGTGAACTTGCGCAGCATCGGCACGATCACGAAGCCGCCGCCGACGCCGAGCAGCCCCGTCATCAGGCCCGTCATCGCGCCGGTCGACGCCAGCGCGACGCCGACCGGCCAGGACCACACGAGCCGGCCCGTATCGGGATTCACGCGGCCGACGCACAACGGCGACGCTTCCGCGTCGCCTGTTGCGTGTCGCAGCGCCTGCCGCAACAGGCGGCCGGCGACGACCAGCATCGTGAGCGCGAACAGCGCGAGCAGCAGGCGTTGCGGCAGCACGTGCGCGAGCCGTACGCCGAGCGTGGTCAGCGGCACGCCGGCCACGGCCATCAGTAGCGCCGCGCGATAGCGCACGAGCCCGCGGCGGAACCCTTCGAGCGCGCCGAGCGCGGCGCTGCCCGCCACCGCGACGAGCGCGACGGGCGTGGCCTGCTGCATCGGCCAGCTCATGCCGACGACGAGCGCGGGCACCGCGAGGATGCCGCCGCCGGCGCCGGTCAGGCCAAGCACGGCACCGACGAAACCGCCCAGTACGAGGGAAATCAGCATGGCGTCATCGCGCTCCGGTCAACGTGCGATCGCGGGCTTCGCGAGCCATTCGCGGCCCTTGAGCATCGCCTTCCAGTAGAGCGGCGGCAGCACGCGTTCCTTGAGCAGCCACGCGAGCCGCGACGGGCGCTTGCCGTCGATCAGCCACGCGGGGAAGGTCGGCGCGACCTTGCCGCCGTACAGGAACTCGGCGAGCACGATCTTGCCGCGCTCGACGGTGAGCGGGCACGAGCCGTAGCCGTCGTACGCGGCGTCGCCGTGCGCGCGGCCGAGCGACGCGAGCAGGTTGTGCGCGACGACGGGCGCCTGCTTGCGGGCGGCCGCGGCCGTTTTCGCGTTGGTCGTGTTGGTGGCGTCGCCGAGCGCGTAGACGTCCGGATACTGCTTGTGCCGCAGTGTCGCCGGATCGACGTCGATCCAGCCGGCCGCGTCGGCGAGCGGGCTCGAACGCACGAAGTCGGGCGCCTTCTGCGGCGGCACGACGTGGATCATGTCGAACGCACGCACGACGGTTTCCTTGCCGCCGTCCGGCAGCGCGCGCGCGAACGTCGCGCGGCGCGCGGGCCCGTCGATCGACACGAGGTTGTGGCCGAACGACAGCGCGATGTCGTAGCTTTTCACGTATTCCATCAGCGCGGGCACATAGTCGGCGACGCCGAACAGCGCGGCGCCCGCATTCAGGAACTCGACGTTCGCGGCTTCGAGGTGGCCCGCGCGCCGCCAGTGGTCGCACGACAGGTACATCGCCTTCTGCGGCGCGCCCGCGCACTTGATCGGCATCGGCGGCTGCGTGAAGAGCGCGTCGCCGCCGCGGAACGCGCGGACCAGCTCCCACGTGTACGGCGCGAGATCGTAGCGGTAGTTCGACGTGACGCCGTTGCGGCCGAGCGTGTCGGCGAGGCCTTCGATCCCGTGCCAGTCGAGCTTGAGCCCCGGGCACACGACGAGCTTGCGATATCCGATGCGGCGGCAGCCGTCGAGCACGACCGTGTGCGTGTCGGGCTCGAAGCCCGCGACGGCGGCCTGGATATGCTGCACGCCGCGCGGCAGCACGTCGGTCATCCGGCGTGCGGTGGTCTCGGGCCGGAACACGCCCGCGCCGACCATCGTCCAGCCGGGCTGGTAGTAGTGGACGTCGGCCGGATCGATCACCGCGATGTCGAGTGACGCGTCACGCGCGAGCAGGCTCGACGCGACCGCGATGCCGGCCGCGCCCGCACCGACGATCACGATGTCGTGCCGGGCGTCGACGGCCGGCGCCGCCTGCCTGCCGCCTTGCACGACCTGCGAGGCGAGCGCGCGCAGGTCGTAACCGGCTGCGCCGGCCGTCGCGACGATGTCGTTCAGCGGACGCAGGCCGGCTTGCGACAGCGCCCACAGCGTGGCCGAGCGCGTGCCGCTGCGGCAGTACGCGAGCACCGGGCCTTCAAGCGATGCGACGAGCGCGCCGAACTGCGCGGCCTGGTCGTCGGTCACCTTGCCCGTGTCGACCGGCAGGTAATGCACGTCGATGCCGAGCGGCGCGGCGGCCGCGCGGATCTCCGTGACGGTCGGCTGGTCGGGGCCTTCGCCGTCGGGGCGGTTGCAGATGATCGCGCGGATGCCGGCCGCGTGAAGCGCGGGCAGGTCGGCCGCCGCGATCTGCGGCGAGACCGACAGCGTGTCGGTCAGCTTGCGGATGGTCATGTCGGGGGTCTCCGGGTGGGGCGTGCGGCTCAGATCGCGTCGAGCGGGATCTTCAGGTAGCGCACGCCGTTGTCTTCGGGCTCGGGCAGGTGGCCGGCACGCATGTTGACCTGCACGGACGGCAGCATCAGCACGGGCATCGCGAGCGTGGCGTCGCGCGCGGTGCGCATCGCGACGAAATCGTCCTCGGTCACGCCGTCCCTCACGTGCACGTTCGCGCGGCGCTGCTCGGCGACGGTCGTCTCGAACTGCACGTCGCGCCCGCCGGGCTGGTAGTCGTGGCACAGGTACAGGCGCGTATCGGGCGGCAGCGCGAGCACCCGCGCGATCGAGCGGTACAGCGTGCGCGCGTCGCCGCCGGGGAAATCGCAGCGGGCCGTGCCGTAGTCGGGCATGAACAGCGTGTCGCCGACGAATGCCGCGCGCTGCGTCGCGTCGTCGACGCAGTAGGTCATGCACGCTGGCGTGTGGCCCGGCGTATGCAGCGCGCGGATCGTCAGTGCGCCGAGCGCGAGCGTGTCGCCGTCGTCGAGCAGCCGGTCGAACTGGCGGCCGTCCTTCGCGAAGCCGGGGCCCGCGTTGAACAGCGTGCCGAACACGTGCTGCACGCGGCGCACGTGCGAACCGATCGCGATCCGGCCGCCGACGTGTTCCTTCAGGTACGGCGCGGCCGACAGGTGGTCGGCGTGCACATGGGTTTCCAGCAGCCAATGCACGTCCGCGCCGAGTTCGGCGACGCGGGCGATCAGCCGGTCGGCGCTCGCGGTGTGCGTGCGGCCGGATTTCGGGTCGTAGTCGAGCACGCTGTCGATCAGCGCGCACGCGCGGCTCGCGGTATCGAGCAGCAGATAGCTGACGGTGTGGGTCGCCGGGTCGAAAAAGCCTTCGACCGACAGCGTGGTGGCATGGCTCACGGGGTGTCCTCGATCGGGTTCTGCATCTGCAATCGGGATGGGTAACTCAAGAAGCGTGCCACCCTGCGCCAAGGTGCCGGTCGATCCGCCAGGGGCTTGATTCGGCTCGGGTTTTCGGTGCGGCTACAGCGATGCGCGAGTGTCGTCGGCCGCCGTCTGCCACCGTTGACTGCCACAATTGGCAGTGTCGTGGCAGAATTGGCAGCCTGCCTGGCAGTTCGTCAGGCAACGCCTTCACCGAGCATCCGCATGAATCCGCACGACACCATCCCGATCGTCCCCGCGCCGCGCCGCGACGCCATGCCCGACGTGCGCGCGCTCGTCGCGTATCTCGAGCAGGATCCGCAGCCGATGATCGTCGTCGATCCCGACTACCGCATCCTCGCGGCGAACGATGCGTACCGGCGCCAGTTCGGCGTCGCGGGCGTCGAGCACGTGGGCCGGCACTGCTTCCAGGTCTCGCACCACTACGACGTGCCGTGCGACCAGGCCGGCGAGCATTGCCCGATGAAGCAGGCGCTCGAATCGCGCGGGCTGAACCGCGTGCTGCACATCCACCACACGCCGCGCGGCCCCGAACATGTCGACGTCGAATTGCGGCCGATCTTCGACGCCGACGGCAACGTGATCGCCTATGTCGAGCGCCTGACGACAGTGCGCAGCGCATCCGCGCAGCCGAGCGCGGAAGGGCTCGTCGGCGGCGCCGACGCGTTCAATGCGGCACTCGGCGCATTGCAGCGCGTCGCGCCCTCGATGCTGCCGGTGCTGCTGCTCGGCGAATCGGGCACCGGCAAGGAGCTGTTCGCCCGCGCGCTGCACGAGGCGAGCGATCGCGCGATGGGGCCGTTCGTCGTCGTCGATTGTTCGGGGATCGCCGAGACGCTGTTCGAGAGCGAACTGTTCGGTTACGAGAAGGGCGCGTTCACGGGCGCGAACCAGCGCAAGCCGGGCCTCGTCGAGACCGCGCAGGGCGGCACGCTGTTTCTCGACGAGATCGGCGACGTGCCGCTGCCGATGCAGGTGAAGCTGCTGCGGCTGATCGAATCGGGCACGTTCCGGCGCGTGGGCGGCGTCGAGGCGCTGCGCGCGGATTTCCGGCTGGTCGCGGCCACGCACAAGCCGCTGCGCGAGATGATCGACGACGGCCGGTTCCGGCAGGACCTCTACTACCGGATCAACGCGTTTCCGATTCCGCTGCCGGCGCTGCGCGACCGGCGCGGGGACGTCGCGCTGCTGGCCGAGTCGATCCTGCGGCGGATCGCGAACGCGCGCGCCAGTGCGGGCGATGCGGGCGCGCGGCCGTTCGCGGCCCGGCCGTTCGTGCTGACCGAGCGCGCCCTCGCGTGTCTCGATGCGTACGCGTGGCCGGGCAATATCCGCGAGCTGCGCAACGTGCTCGAACGCGCGTGCCTGTTCGCGGACGACGGGACGATCCGGATCGAGCATCTGCCGGCCGAGCTGGTCGCCGCGTCGGCCGCGCCGCAGGACCGGGCTGCCGATGTGCGCGGCGTGTCGGACGCGGAGCTCGTGCGGATCGCGCGCAGTTTCGACGGCACGCGCAAGGCGCTCGCCGAGCGGGTCGGGATGAGCGAGCGGACGTTGTACCGGCGGATGAAGGCGCTGGGCCTCGGGACGCGCGAGCGCTGAGCGGGCGCACGCGACGGGCGGCTGGCAGCGGCGGGCGGCTTTGTCGATAATGGCGCGTTCGAATCTGCCTCCCCCTCGCCAATGAAGAGACGCTTCCTGTCGCCTTGCCTGTTTCTTGCAGCCACTGCGCTGTGCAACCTGACGCAGGCCGCCGCCGAGTACACGTGGACCGACGCGGCCGGCGCGCATGCGGTGACGCTCGCGAGAACCGAGTCCGGCGACGACGTCGAACTCAAGGTCGCCGCGACGCTCGACGGCCGGCCCGACTGGACCGTGCGCGACTACGTGAAGGCCTGCCCGGTCGACGTGATTCTCGACGTCGTCCCTGCGTCGATCGAAATGCGCGACCTGCGCGGCAACGGCCGCAAGCAGTTCCTGTTCGCGTACAAGATCGGCTGTCGCGGCGATGTGAGCGCCGACCAGGTCAAATACTTCCTGATCGACCAGGGCACGAAGTACGTGCTGCGCGGCGAGGAGACGGTCACGGTCAATGGCAAGTTCATGGACGGCGGCGCGGCGCCCGTGCCGAATGCGGACCTGAAAGCCCAACCGGCGTTTCTGCGCTACATGACGAAGCACTGGCACGGGATCAGCGCGCGCGACTATCGGTAGGCATGCGCGCGGCGGCCGCGACGGTGCGTTCGACATGCGCCTGTCGGTGAAGCGGGCGGCACGCGGAAAAACCCGCCTGCCGCCCGCAACCTCATGCGTTCAACCCGCTCAGCGCGCCGGCGCCAGCTGCGCCATCGCCTCCCGCACGAAGCCGATCAGCGTGTCGTCGATCCACGAATCCTTCGTCAGCGACGGCTCGTTCATCATCGCCTGGCGAAATTTCGCATGCGTGGCCGGATCGTTACCCGCATAGCTGCAGAACAGCGTGAGCCAGCGCTGCGCAAGCGCGCGGCCTTCCGGTGAATCCGGCGTGGCGCCCGCCTCAATCGCGTCGCGCACGTCGCCCATCAGTTGCGGCCATGCCATCGCGCTTTCACCGTAGTGCGCCCGCATGAAGCGGATCTCGTCCGGCGCGAGATACTTCTCGAAGATCTGCATCTTGGTTTCCGACGACGCGCGCAGCACATAGTCGCGCAGGGCGGTCGAAATGCCGATCTTCGACTGCATCGCCGGTTCGTGTTCGTGCATCAGGTTCAGCTTCGCCAGCAGCCGCGGATCGTTGTTCGTGTCGCGCACGAGCAGCGCCATCCAGCGGCTGGCGAGCGCACGGGTGCGCTCGTCCTCGGCAGGCACGCCCGCGTCGTGCAACGCACGCACCTCGTCGACGAGTGCGATCCATTCGGCGTCGCCCGCCTGGCTCTTCTGGTACATCGGCAGGCGCGCGAGTTCTTCCTCGGAAAAATATTTGTCGTACACGGTCATCAACTCCAGTGTGGTCAGCCAATCGGCCAGCTCCGGCTCCGTACCCGCGGCGAGCTGCGCATGCAGGTTCACGAGCCGCTCGCGCAGCTGCGCGGTCTGCGCAAGCTGACGGTCGAGCAGCGCGATCTGTTTCGCGACGATCTCGACGAGCGGCGTGTCGGGCTGGTTCAGGTGATCGCCGATTTCGGCAAGCGACAGGCCGAAGCGACGCAGCGCCTGGATCTGGTGGAGCCGGGCGATGTCGTGGCGGTCGTACAGCCGGTAGCCGTTGTCGGCGCGCGCCGAAGGCGTCAGCAGACCGATCGCGTGATAGTGATGAAGCGTGCGGACGGTCAGCCCGCTGCGTTTCGCCAGTTCTCCCACTTTCAGTCGCATTCGTTCCTCCATTCGGGTCGCACACTGGAGTCTCGAACGTTACGCTACGTGAGGGTCAAGCGGAAGATCGGAAATCGGGTGCGCGGCGGGATTCCGCGCACCCGATGGCAGGGCCGGCCTATTGCGGCGAAGGCGGGGTGTCGGCGCCGGCGGCGCGCGCTTGCTGGCCGGTGGCGGTCGCGTCGGCCGCCTTGTCGGTCTTGCCGGACTGGCCGGGCTTGTCGACCGGTGGCGTGCCCATCGCCTGGTAAAGCCGCGCGGTATCCGCGAACCGCGCGCCGGTCGCACGGATCTCGTCGAGCCGTGCGTTGCGATACTGCAGCTCGCTGGCGCGCGCGGCCGACGGCGGCAGCGCGCCGAGCCGCACGCGGGCCGCCGCGTCGTCGTACGCACCGCGCGCGGACAGCGCGGCGCGGGACGATGCATCGAGCGCTTCCGCATCGTGCTCGAGCGCGGCGAGCGAATCGGCGACGTTCTGGAATGCGCCGAGCACGGCCTGCTTGTACTGATCGACGGCGGCCTCGTAGGTCGCCTTCGCCGCGCGGCGCTGCGCGAGCAGCGCGCCGCCGTGGAAGATCGGCTGGCTCAGCGACGCGCCGATGTTCCAGATCGAGCCGGCGCCCGACAGCATCGTCGGCCAGCTGAAGCCGCCTTTCCCCATCGCCGCCGACAGCGACAGCTGCGGGAACATCTGCGCAGTCGCGAGGCCCACTTCGGCCGCGGCCGCCTTCAGCCCAGCGTCGGCCGCCTGGATGTCCGGGCGGCTTTGCAGCAGGTCCGACGGCACGACGACGGGCACCTGTTCGGGCAGGTGCAGGTCGGCGAGCGTGAGATCGGCCGGCGGCTGGTCAGGCGTGCGGCCGACCAGCACCGCGAGCGCATGGCGTGCCGAGTCGCGCTGCTGGCGCAGGGCGGGCAGGCTCGCCGCGAACGTGTCGGCGCTTTGCCGCGCGTTCAGCGCGTCGCTGCGCGAGGCCGATCCGAGCGCGTAACGGCGTTCGGCATCGTGCGCCTGGTCGTTGGCGAGCGCGACCAGCCGCTCGGTCGTGTTGATCTGCGCATTCAGCACCGACACCGTGATCGACGCGGTGACGATGTTCGCGGCCAGCGCGCGCCGCGCGGATTCGAGCTGGAACGCGCTGACGTCGACGCGGCGGGCCAGCGCGCGGTTCGCGAAACGCGACGCGCCGAACAGGTCGATCGTGTAGCTCGCCTGCAGCTGCCCGACGAACGTGTCGTACAGCAGCGTCGGCGCCCCGAGCGCGGGAATCGGCACGCCGAGCGCACGCTGGCGCGTGGCCTGGCCGCCCGCGTCGATCGACGGCAGCATCGAGCTGCCGATCTGCCCGCGCAACTGTTCGCGCGCGGCATCGAGCGAGTGGGATGCCGCGCTCAACGTCGGGCTGTTGCGCAGCCCTTCGTCGACGAGCGCGTTCAGTGCGTCGGAGCGGTACTGTTTCCACCAGTCTGGCACCGGTTTTGCGCCGACTTCGAACTGCTGCGTGACGCCTTGCGCGGACACGGTCTGCTGGACTTGCGGCGTGGCGCCATAGTGCGCGGGCGACGGCATCGCGGGCGGCTCGCCGCTCGGCGCGAACCAGGCGCAGCCCGCGAGCGGGCCGGCGAGGCTCGCCACCGCGAGTGCCCGCACGGCTTGTGTTTTCAGGTTCATCGATCGATCCATGGTCAGGCTCCCGACGGCGCGGCAGGGGTGCCGCCAGGCGGCGGGCCGTCCTGCGGGTCGCGTTCGTCGCGCTTCACGCGGAACCACGTCGCATACAGCGCGGGCAGGTAGAACAGCGTCAGCACGGTCGCGCTCGTGATGCCGCCCATCAGCGCGGTCGCCATCGGCCCGAAGAAGTTCGAGCGCAACAGCGGGATCAGCGCGAGCACGGCGGCTGCGGCCGTCAGCGTGATCGGGCGGAACCGCCGCACGGTCGCGCCGATGATCGCGTCGATGCGGCGGTGGCCGACCGCGATGTCCTGCTCGATCTGATCGACGAGGATCACCGAGTTGCGCATGATGATCCCGAACATCGCGATCACGCCGAGCATCGCGACGAAGCCGAACGGCTGGCCGAACAGCAGCAGCGTGGCGACCACGCCGATCAGCCCGAGCGGCGCGGTCAGCACGACCATCAGCACGCGCGAGAAGCTTTGCAGCTGGATCATCAGCAGCGTGAACACGGCGATCGCCATCAGCGGCATCTGCGCATTGATCGACTTCTGCGCCTTCGCGCTTTCCTCGACCGAGCCGCCGATGTTGATCTGATAGCCGACCGGCAGTTGCGCGCGCAACGTGTTCAGCTTCGCGTCGACCGCATGGGTGACGTCGATGCCTTGCGCGCCGGCGCGCACGTCCGATTGCACGGTGATGGTCGGCTGGCGGTCGCGCTCCCACACGACGCCGTACTCGAGCGTCGGCTTGAAGCGGCCGAGCGAGCCGAGCGGCACGGGGCCGTTCGGAGTCGGCAGCGCGAGGCCGGCGAGCTTGCCCGGATCGACACGATCCGCCCGCGGCGCGCGCAGGTCGACCGCGATCAGCTTGTCGCGCTCGCGGTACTGCGTGACGGTCGTGCCGGACAGCGTCATCGCGAGGAAGCTCGACACGTCCTGCGACGTGACGTTCAGCTCGCGCGCCTTCTTCTGGTCGATCTCGAAGCGCACCGAGCGCTCGGCCGGCTCGTCCCAGTCGAACTGCACGTTGACGGTGCGCGCATCGCCGCGCATCGTCGCCGCGACCTTCTCCGCGATCGAGCGCACCGTCGCGATGCTGTCGCCGCTCACGCGGAACTGCACCGGATAGCCGACCGGCGGGCCGTTCTCGAGCCGCGACAGCCGCGAGCGCACGGCCGGGAACTGCTCGCGCAACGTGGTTTCGAGCCAGGTCGCGAGCTTTTCGCGGTCCTTCACCGATTTCGCGGTGATCACGAACTGCGCGAAGTTCGGCAGCTGAAGCTGCTGGTCGAGCGGCAGGTAGAAGCGCGGCGCGCCGCTGCCGACGAAGTTCACCGAATGATCGATCTCGGGGCGCTTGTCGATCACCTTCTCCAGGCGTTCGGTCTCGCGCAGCGTCGCCGCGAACGACGCGCCTTCGGGCAGCCGCAGGTCGACCAGCAGCTCGGGGCGATCGGAGCTCGGGAAGAACTGCTGCGGCACGAGCGAGAAGCCCATCAGCGCGACGACGAAGAGCGCGCCCGTGATCAGCAGCACGACGAAGCGCCGCTCGATGCACCAGTCGATCCAGCCGCGCAGCCGCCGGTAGAAGCGCGTGTCGTAGATGTCGTGCTCGTGGTCGTCGGGCAGGTGCGCTTCATGCGCTTGCCGCTTGCGCTCGGGCAGCAGGTGGAAGCCGAGCAGCGGGATCAGCACGACCGCCGCGAACCACGACGCGATCAGTGCGATCGCAGACACCTCGAAGATCGAGCGCGTGTATTCGCCGGTGCTCGATTTCGCGAGCGCGATCGGCAGGAAGCCCGACACGGTGACGAGCGTGCCCGTCAGCATCGGGAACGCGGTGCTCGTATAGGCGAACGCGGCGGCGCGTGCACGGGTATAGCCCTGTTCGAGCTTCACGGCCATCATCTCGACCGCGATGATCGCGTCGTCGACGAGCAGCCCGAGCGCGAGCACGAGCGTGCCGAGCGACACCTTGTGCAGCCCGATGTCGAACAGGTACATGAAGAGGGCGGTGACCGCGAGCACGACGGGAATCGAGATCACGACCACCATCCCGGTGCGCAGGCCGAGCGACACGAGGCTCACGACCAGCACGATCGCGACGGCTTCCGCGACGGCTTCGAGGAAGTCGTCGACCGAATGCGCGACCGCATGCGGCATGCTCGATACCAGCGTCAGCTTGAGGCCGGCCGGCAGTTGCGCCTGCAGGTCCTTCGATTCGGCGTCGAGCGCCTTGCCGAGCCGGATCACGTCGCCACCCGGCTGCATCGTGACGCCGATGCCGAGCACCGCCTTGCCGCCCGCGCGCATCTGCGTGACGGCCGGATCGTCGTAGCCGCGCTTCACCGTCGCGAGATCGCCGAGCCGGAACGTGCGGCCGTTGATGCGGATCAGCGTGTCGGCGATCGCGTCGACGTTGTCGAACTGGCCGCTCGGCCGCACGAACACGCGATCGTCGGCGGTCGTCAGCGTGCCGGCCGACGAGATGTCGTTCTGCGCGTTGATCGCCTGCCCGAGCTGCTGCGGCGAGATGCCGAGGCGCGTGAGCTGCGCGTTGTTGACCTCGACGAAGATCCGCTGGTCGGGGTCGCCGAAATAGTCGACCTTGCCGACCCCCGGCACGCGCAGCAGCACGGTGCGCAGCTGGTCGGCGTAATTGTGGAGCTGCGCGGGCGTGAAGCCGTCGCCTTCGAGCGTCCAGATATTGGTGTAGACGTCGCCGAATTCGTCGTTGAAGAACGGACCCTGCACGCCGGGCGGCAGCGTATAGCCGATGTCGCCGACTTTCTTGCGGATCTGGTACCAGGTTTCAGGCACGTCCTTCACGGGCGCCGAATCCTTCATCGTGAAGAAGATCAGCGATTCGCCGGGGCGCGAGTAGCTGCGCAGGAAGTCGATGGCCGGCGTTTCCTGCAGCTTGCGGCCGATCCGGTCGGTGACCTGTTCCTGCACCTGCCGCGCGGTCGCGCCGGGCCAGAACGTGCGGATCACCATCACGCGGAACGTGAACGGCGGGTCTTCGGATTGCGCGAGGCGGGTGTAGGCCAGAATGCCCGCGAGCGTCGCGAGCGCGATCAGGTAGACGACCAGCGCCTGGTGGCGCAGCGCCCACGCCGACAGGTTGAAGCGGCCTTCTTCGTAGGAAACGCTCACGATGCGAAGTCCTCCGGATGCAGCGGCGCGATCGCGCGGACCTTCTCGCCCGCGCTGACCGTGTGCACGCCCTGCAGCACGACGCGTTCACCGGGCTGCAGCCCGTGCGACACCGTCACCGTGCGCTCGTTGAAGCGCGCGACGTCGACGCGGCGCAGCTCGAGCGTGTCGTCCTTCGAGCGCACGACCCACACGGCCGGTTGCTGACCGTCGTGGAACAACGCGGTCGCGGGCAGCGTGATCGACTGCGCGTCACCGGCGGCCGGTGCGCCGTCGAACGCGACGCTGGCGGTCATCCCGAGCCGGATCGCCGGATCGGGCGCGGCGAGCGTGAGCTTCACGCGATACGTGCGGCTTTGCGGATCGGCGGCCGGCGCGATTTCGCGGACCTTCGCGGCGAACGGGCGGCCCGGCAGCGACGGCAGCGTGACGGTCGCCGTGTGGCCCGGCGTGAGCGATGCAAGCGCGGCCTCGGGCACGTCGCTGACGACGTCGACGTCGCCGGACCACGCGAGCTGGTAGACGGCCTGGCCGGCCGACACGTTCTGGCCGGTGTCGGCCTGTTCGGCGGTGATATAGCCCGCATGATCGGCGACGAGTGTCGCGTAGCGGAGCTGGTTCTTCGCGAGCGCGAGCTGTTGCTGCGCCTGGTCGCGCTGCGCGAGCGCCGACGTATAGCTGTTCTCGGTCTGCTCGAGCTGTGCGGTCGCGATCAGGTTCTCGCGCGCCTGCGCGCGATCGCGGTCGAGCTGCTGCTTCGCGAACGCGAGGCTGTGCGTTGCGGCATCGAGCTGCGCCTGCGCGCTCGCGGCGTTCTTCTCGACGTCGGACGGATCGAGCAGCGCGACGACCTGGCCGACCTTGACCGTATCGCCGAGGCGCACCTTGCGCTCGATGATCTTGCCGGCGATGCGGAACGACAGCGGGGTGGCGTAGCGCGGCTGGATTTCGCCGGGGAGCGTGCGGGCGACGGCAGCGTCGTCGGCATGGGCGGGCAGCGCAACGACGGGGCGCGGGGCAGGCGGCGCGGATTCTTTCGGATGACAGGCGGCGACGACGAGCGCGGCGCCGACCAGCAGCGCGACGCGGGAACCGGAGCGATTCACGAAACCCCCAGATGAGGTGAGAGCGAGAGCGGAACGAAGCCGGCAAGCGCGGCGGGCGCTTGCCCCGAGCGGCGCCGGCACGGGCGTGCGGACACCTTCTTTCAGAAACTGTGGCGAATTCTAATACACACCTGTATCTGAATGCAAAGATGAATCCGAAAGGTAAAGGGTGCTAGACTGCGCGCCATGAAACCACAGCGCTTAACTCGCGAGCAGAGCAGGGACCAGACGCGCGAACGTCTGCTGATCGCCGCGCACCGTATTTTTCTGAAGAAAGGTTTTGTCGCCGCGAGCGTCGAGGACATCGCGGCGGCGGCCGGCTATACGCGCGGCGCGTTCTACTCGAATTTCCGCAGCAAGTCCGACCTGCTGCTGGAATTGCTGGAGCGCAATCACGCGGAGGTGCAGGCCGATTTCCAGGCGATCTTCGACGGGGGCGGAACGCGCGAGCAGATGGAGTCGATGTCGCTCGCGTATTACCGGACGCTGTTTCAGGACGACGAATATTCGCTGCTGTGGGGCGAGGCGAAGCTGCAGGCCGCGCGCGACGCGAAATTCCGCGTGCGCTTCAACCAGTTCCTGCATGGCAAGCGCCTGCAGATGGCCGAGTTCATCCGGCGCTTCTCCGAGCGCGCCGGCACGCCGTTGCTGCTGCCGGCGGAGACGCTGGCGTTCGGGCTGATGTGCCTGTGCGATGGCGTGCAGTCGTACTACACGGCCGATCCGCAGCACGTGTCGGCCGAGGTGGCCGAGTCGGTGCTGGCGGGGTTCTTCGCGCGCGTGGTGCTCGGGCGCGCACCGGACTGAGCGGGCCTCGGGCCGCGCTCGCGCGGCGGGCGGCGGGCGGCGAATCGCCCGGTCAGCGTTCGCCGGTCATCCGCCGGTACGCATCGAGCAGCGACGTCTTGTAGACGACCCCGGCGAGGGTCGGCTCCGCTTCGCTTTCGATCACCGGCAGGCGTTCGCCCTGGAACGCCATGAAGCGTTCGAGCGCGATGGCGAGCGGCATGTCGGGCGTGAGCAGCGGAAACGGCGTGTGCGCATAGTGCGCGGCCGTCTTGTCGGCCGTGTCGCGCTTGTCGAGCAGGTCCGACGTGATGTCCTTCAGCGCGACCGCGCCGCGAAAGCGTCCGGCGTCGTCGGTCACGTACAGATACTTCACCGGATATTCGAGGAACACGCGCGTCATGTCGGCGACGCTCGCAGTGAGCGGCACGACCGTCTGCGCGGGCTGGATCAGTTCGCGCATCTGCGTGGTGCGGATCCGGCTGCGTTCCTCGGCATCCTGGTGGTGATGCAGGGTGATCTCGTACATCGACGTCGTGCCGGTCGCGCGCGCGACGAAGTACGCGAATACGCAGGACACCAGCAGCGGCAGCACGACCTGGTAGCTGAGCGTCATCTCGAAGATCATCAGGATCGCCATCAGCGGCGCCTGCGTGGCGCCCGTCAGGAACGCGCCCATCCCGACGATCGCGTACGCGAAGTACGCCGACGTATGGCCGGGCCACACGGCTTGCATCGCGAGCCCGAACAGCGAGCCGAACACCGCGCCGACGAACAGCGTCGGCGTGAACACCCCGCCGATCGCGCCGGAGCCGACGGTGGCGGAGGTCGCGATCACCTTGAACACGAGCACCGCGACGAGTGCCTGCCAGGTCCACGGCGAATGGAGGATGAGGTTCACCACGCTGTAGCCGTTGCCCCACACGTCCGGCACCCAGACCGAGATCACGCCGACGACGAGGCCGCCGAGCGCGAGCCGCACGGGCAGCGGCACGGGCAGCCGCTTGAACTGGTTCTTCGATGCATCGAGCAGGTGCAGGAACTGCGGCGCGAGCACGCCGCACAGCGCGCCGAGCACGACGAACAGCAGCACTTCGGGGCCGGTGACGGCTGGAAACACCGGCATCTCGTACGGCGGCCGGTAGCCGACAAATTCGCGCATCACGATGTTCGCGACGACCGACGAGACGATCATCGGCCCGAGACTTTCCATCGCGATGCCGCCGAGCACGATCTCCGACACGAAGAAGGCGCCGGCGATCGGCGCGTTGTACGCGGACGTGATGCCGGCGGCCGCCCCGCAGGCGACCAGCAGGCGCAGGCGCGGCGGGTCGAAGTGCACGAAGCGGCCGACGAGCGACGCAGCGAGCGCGGCGAGCTGCACCATCGGGCCTTCGCGGCCGATCGAGCCGCCGCTGCCGATCGTCAGCAGCGACGACACGCTGCGCCACAGGCTCTGGCGGACCGGCACGATGCCGTTGCCGAGCGCGACCGATTCCATGTAGTCGGTCTTGGCGGCCTGCTTGGCGCCGCGGGTCGCGAGCAGCAGCACGCAGCCGGCGAGGAAGCCGCCCGCGGCCGGCATCCAGAACCGCACGTACCACGGCAGGCGCTTGGCCATCTGCACGAAGCTGCCGCTTTGCCCGGAGATCAGGTGCTGCATCAGGTCGATGCCTTCGCGGAACGCCATCGTGGCAAAGGCGCCGCCGACGCCGACGATGGCCGACCAGATCAGCATCGTATGGGCGTCCGACAGGCGGAACAGCGTTTGGGCGCGAGTGCGCAGCTTCAGCAGGAACGAGAGCACGGCTGAAAGAGGGCGATGGAAAACGACGCGAAGCATAGCACTGCGCCGCGCCCGCGGGACCTTCCCGTCGGGCGCGGCGCGCGAAGTGTCACGGGCGGGCAACTCAGCCAAGCCAGTGCTGCACGGCCCGGGTGATCCCGTAGCCGCCGGCGATCAGCCACACGTACAGGATCAGGCCGGTCATCAGCGCCCGGGGGCCGGCTGCGCGGATCTGCGCGACGCGGGTTTCGATGCCGAGTGCGGTCATGGCCATCGTCAGCGCGAAGGTGTCGAGCACGTTCAGCGTGTGGGTGACGTCGGTGGGCAGCACGTTCAGCGAATTGACGATCACGAAGCCGAGGAAACCGAGTGCGAACCAGGGCACGGCCACCTTCCGCTTGCCGTGCGCGCCGGCGGCGGTGGCGCGGGCCGAGCGGGCCAGCCACCAGCCGAGCGCCAGCAGCACCGGCACCAGCAGCATCACGCGGGTCATCTTGACGATCGTCGCGATGTGCGCGACCTGCGGGCTGATGTCGCTCGCCGCGCCGACCACCTGCGCGACCTCGTGGATCGTGCCGCCGAAGAACAGGCCGAGGCCGGCCGGATCGAGGTTCAGCAGCCCGGCGTGATACGCGATCGGGTACAGGAACATCGACAGCGTGCCGAACAGCACGACGCTGCCCACGGCCATCGCGCTCTGGTGCGGCTTCGACTGCAGCGTCGATTCGAATGCGAGCACGGCGGCCGCGCCACAGATCGCACTGCCGGCGGCGGTCAGCAGGGCGGAATCGCGGTCGAGCTTCATGATCTTCATGCCGGCCCAGGTGCCGATCACGAGCGTGCTGACGACGACCAGTACCGACACCGTCAGGCCCGGCAGCCCGACCTGCGCGATTTCCTGCAGGCTCACGCGCAACCCGAAGAACGCGACCGCGATGCGCAGCAGCTTGCGCGCGGAGAAATTGACGCCGGCTGCCCAGCTGGCCGGCATGCCGTCGCGCAGCGCGTTGCCGTACACGGCGCCTGCGACGATGCCGACGATCAGCGGCGACAGGCCGAGCCCCGCGATCGCGGGAAGCTGGGACAGGCTCGTGACGGCCGCGGCGAACAGCGCGACGAACAGCACGCCGTTCAACTGGCCGCGCATCGACGGCGCGGCGGGGCTGAGATGGGGAGTCGGAGCAGTGGACATGGAAGCACCGTGATGGAGCGTGTTGCGATGCTGTAATCCTAATTTCGTTATATCGATATGAAAAATTGTGATTTGTGACGTAAACTATCCGGAAAGCTGATAATTTATCCCCATGACCCCGGATCAACTGATAACGTTCGCCGCCGTCGCCGAGCACCTGAACATCAGCCACGCCGCCGTGGCGCTGCATCTGTCGCAGCCGGCCGTGTCGGGCCAGTTGCGGCTGCTGCAGGACGAATTCGGCGAGCCGCTGTACCAGCGCGAAGGCCGCGGCATCCGCCTGACCCCGGTCGGTGAACAGCTCGCGCAGTACGCGAAGGCGCAGCGCGACACGTTTGCGCAGGCGCGTGCGTTTCGTGACGCGGTACGCGGGCTCGAGGCCGGTACGCTGCGCATCGGCGCGAGCACGACGCCCGCGAGTTACCTGTTGCCGTACCTGATCGCGGCGTTCCAGCCGCGCGCGCCGCGCGTGGCGATCCAGACGATGAGCGGCAACACGGCCGACGTGGTCGCCGCGCTGCCGTCGCTCGATATCGCGATGATCGAAGGGCCGCCCGGCGAGGCACTGCCGCCGGGCACCGCGGTGCACGCGTGGCGCGAGGACGAGATCGTGGCGATCGTGCCGACCGGCCATCCGCTGGCCGCTCCGGAATATGCGTCGGGGGTCACGCTCGACGCGCTGGCCGCCCATCCGCTCGTGCTGCGCGAGGCGGGCTCCGCGGTGCGGCAACTCGTCGAGCGCGCGTTCGCGCAAGGCGCGGCGCCGATGCGCGTCGCGTTCGAGATCGCGGGCGTCGAGGCGGTGAAGGAAGCTGTGCGGGCCGGGATGGGCGTCGGGTTCGTCTCGGCGATGTCGTTGCGTCACGACGATGCCGCGCTCGTCCTGCGCTCGCTCGCGCCCAAGCCGCTCACCCGTCACTTCTCCATCCTCGTGCCGCACGGCGGAGCGCCGTCGCGGGTCGCCGCCCAGTTCCTCGAAATGAGCCTCGCGCACGACATCGCCTGAGCGGCCGAACCGGGCTCGGGAACGCGCGATGCGCGCCGCCACGCGCGCATGTGCGTCATGCCCCGTCTTAGGGATTTCCTCTATGGCGTGGGCCTGACGCGAAGCGCACCATCCGTCTCAAGCAAATGGAACCGGTTCCATTCCGGTGAAAAAGGGCAAAATGACAGACATCGTGATCGTGGCGAGCGCATTCGGGATGGACCGCGTGCGTCAGGAGGGCCACAGCGCATTCATCGCGACCGCGGCGGCGTCCGGTGCGACCGGCTTCGAGGTGCGGCGCGAACTGTTCGCGTCGGAAGAGGCGGCCGCGCCTGGCGCGCTGGCCGTGCTCGGCGCGCAACTGGCCAGCCACGGTCTGTGGTCGGTCTTTTCGACGCCGGCCAACCTGTACACGGAAACGGGCGCGCTCGATGCGGACGCATTGCGCAGCGCGCTCGCCGAAGCCGACGCGCTCGGCGCGCGCTTCGTGAAATTCCAGCTCGGCGGCTTCGCCGGCGACGCGCACGCAGCCGAGATCGTCGCGCTGTCGCGCGGCGCGCGGGCCCGCGTGGTGGTCGAGAACGGCCAGCTTCCGGTCGGCGGCGCGCTCGCGCAGTTCCGCGGGCTGTTCGACGCACTGGCCGCGGCCGGCATGCCCGATGCGCTCGGGATGACCTTCGACATCGGCAACTGGCAGTGGCCGGGCGAAGCGCCGCTTGATTGCGCGCAAGTGCTCGCGCCGCATGTGGAATACATTCATTGCAAGGCAGTCGCGGGCGAGGGCGCGCGCCGTTTCGCCACCGCGCCGGCTCCGAACGACCCGCTCGTGACCGGCGTGCTCGCGGTGCTGCCGCAGCACGCGCCGCGCGGCATCGAGTTCCCGTTCGACGCGGCCGACCTGGCGGGCGATGCATGCCGGCGCGTTGCGTGGCTCGCCACTGCGTGACGGTGGAAGGATCCTGGAGAGTTCATTCATGAAAGCAGCACTTGATGTCGTGACCTACGGCGAAGCGATGGCGATGTTCGTCGCGACCGAGCCCGGCCATCTCGCGCACGCGACGCAATTCACGAAGCGGGTCGCGGGCGCCGACCTGAACGTCGCGATCGGCTTGTCGCGGCTCGGCTTCCGGGTCGGCTGGATGAGCCGCGTCGGCCGCGACTCGTTCGGCGGCTACGTGCTCGACACGCTGGCGCGCGAGGGCATCGACGCGTCGTGCGTGACCGTCGATCCGCGTTACCCGACCGGCTTCCAGCTGAAGTCGCGCAACGACGACGGCAGCGACCCGACCGTCGAATATTTCCGCAAGGGCTCGGCCGCGAGCCACCTGTCGTGCGACGACTACGTGGCCGACTACGTGCTCGGCGCGCGCCACCTGCACCTGACGGGCGTCGCGCCGGCGATCTCTGCGACGTCGTGCGAGCTCGCGTTCAGGCTCGCGCGCGAAATGCGCGCAGCCGGCAAGACGATCTCGTTCGACCCGAACCTGCGCCCGACGCTGTGGCCGTCCGCCGACGTGATGGCGAAGACGCTGAACGCGCTCGCGTCGCTCGCGGACTGGGTGCTGCCGGGCATCGCCGAAGGGCGGCAACTGACCGGGCACGATACACCCGCCGACATCGCGGGTTTCTATCTTGCACAGGGGGCGCGCGGTGTCGTGATCAAGCTCGGCGCGGAAGGCGCGTACTACCGGACGGCCGACGGCCGTGACGGAACGGTGACGGGCGAGCGCGTGCAGAACGTCGTCGACACGGTTGGCGCCGGCGACGGCTTCGCGGTCGGCGTGGTCAGCGCGCTGCTGGAGGGCAAGACGATCGAGCAGGCGGTGGCGCGCGGCAACCGGATCGGTGCGCTCGCGATCCAGGTGATCGGCGACTCGGAAGGACTGCCGACCCGCGCCGCGCTCGATCGATTCGAAAACGTCAGCAATCGCGCCGATCGCTTAGAGGAAACCTTCACCGCGCAATGAGAGGCCGGACACGGCACAATCCGCGGACTCAATTCGTCGTGCATGCGCACGGCAAGGTACGGGACCGGGACGGGCGCTGAAGCGTTTGTTCAGGTCGACCGCAAAGCATGGGATCCAAGTAAGCGCTGAAGCAGTAACTTGGATCGACCGCGAAGCATGGGATCCACGTAAGCGCTAAAGCGCTAACGTGGATCGACACAGGAGACACTCTGATGGCCAACACTCTCGCTGCCCGCCGCTGGTGGACGATCATGCCGATCGTCTTCATCACGTACAGCCTCGCCTACCTCGACCGCGCGAACTACGGGTTCGCGGCCGCGGCCGGCATCAACCAGGACCTCGGGATCAGCAAGGGCCTGTCGTCGCTGATCGGCGCGCTGTTCTTCCTCGGCTACTTCTTCTTCCAGATTCCCGGCGCGATCTATGCGGAACGCCGCAGCGTGAAGAAGCTCGTGTTCGTCAGCCTCATCCTGTGGGGCGCCTGCGCGGCGCTCACGGGCGTGGTCAGCAACATCCCGTCGCTGATGGCGATCCGCTTCGTGCTCGGCGTCGTCGAGGCGGCCGTGATGCCGGCGATGCTGATCTACATCAGCAACTGGTTCACCAAGAACGAACGCTCGCGCGCGAACACGTTCCTGATCCTCGGCAACCCGGTCACCGTGCTGTGGATGTCGATCGTGTCGGGCTATCTCGTGCACGAATTCGGCTGGCGCCACATGTTCATCGCCGAAGGCGTGCCTGCCGTCCTCTGGGCCGTGTGCTGGTGGTTCCTCGTGCAGGACAAGCCGGCCGATTCGCCGTGGCTCAACGCGCAGGAAAAGCGTGACCTCGACGCCGCGCTCGCGGCCGAGCAGGCAGCGATCAAGCCCGTGCGCAACTACGGCGAAGCGTTCCGCTCGCCGGCCGTGATCAAGCTGTGCGCACAGTATTTCTGCTGGAGCATCGGCGTGTACGGCTTCGTGCTGTGGCTGCCGTCGATCGTCAAGAACGGCTCCGACCTCGGGATGGTCGCGACCGGCTGGCTGTCCGCGCTGCCGTATCTCGCCGCGACGATCGCGATGATCGCCGCGTCGTGGGCGTCCGACAAGGTCGGCTCCCGCCGCGGTTTCGTGTGGCCGTTCCTGCTGATCGGCGCGGCTGCGTTCGCCGCATCGTATGCACTCGGCTCGTCGCACTTCTGGATCTCGTATGCGCTGCTGGTCGTGGCAGGCGCCGCGATGTACGCGCCGTACGGCCCGTTCTTCGCGATCGTGCCGGAACTGCTGCCGAAGAACGTCGCCGGCGGCGCGATGGCGCTGATCAACAGCATGGGCGCGCTCGGTTCGTTCGTCGGCTCGTACTTCGTCGGCTACCTGAACGGGGCGACCGGCTCGCCTGTCGCGTCGTATGCGTTCATGAGCGCCGCGCTCGTCGCCGCGGTGATCCTCACGCTGTCCGTCAAACCCCAGGCGCGCGATACGCATCCGCTCGCGACGCCGCTGCAAGGAAAATGAATCAGATGAAGCCCCGTATCGTCGCGTACAAGCCGCTGCCCGATGACGTTCTCGCGTACCTGCGCGAGCATGCGGACGTCGTGCAGGCCGACGGCGCCGCAGCCCTCGCCGATGCGCTCGGCGACGCGGACGGCGCGATCGGCGCGAGCCTGAAGGTCACGCCGCAGATGCTCGACCGCGCACCGCGGCTGAAGGCGTGGTCGACGATCTCGGTGGGCTACGACAACTTCGACGTCGCGGATCTCACGCGGCGCGGAATCGTGCTCGCGCATACGCCGGACGTGCTGACCGAGTCGACCGCCGATACGGTGTTTTCGCTGATCCTCGCGTCCGCGCGACGCGTGGTCGAGCTGGCCGAATGGGTGAAGGCCGGCCACTGGCATCACAGCATCGGCCCCGACCTGTACGGTACCGACGTGCAGGGCAAGACGCTCGGCATCGTCGGGCTCGGGCGGATCGGCGGCGCGGTCGCGCGCCGCGCGGCGCTCGGCTTCCGGATGCAGGTGCTGTACGCGAACCGCTCCGCGCATGCGGAAGCCGAGACGCAGTACGGCGCGCGGCGCGTCACGCTCGACGAACTGCTCGCGCAATCGGATTTCGTGTGCCTGCAGGTGCCGCTTTCGCCGGAAACGCACCACCTGATCGGTGCGGCCGAATTCGCGAAGATGAAGCGCGGTGCGATCCTGATCAACGCATCGCGCGGGCCGGTGGTCGACGAGGCCGCGCTGATCGACGCGCTGCGCGCGGGCACGATCCGCGGCGCAGGGCTCGACGTGTTCGAGAAGGAACCGCTGGCGGCGGATTCGCCGCTGCTGCAGATGAAGAACGTCGTCGCGCTGCCGCATATCGGCTCGGCGACGCACGAGACGCGCCATGCGATGGCGCGCTGTGCCGCGGAAAACCTGGTCGGCGCGCTGGCCGGCACGCTGCGCACGAATCTCGTCAATCCGGATGCGCTCGCGCACGCGTGAGCCGCGGCGGGTCGCGGGTCGGCCACCGGCCGATGTCCGTCCGGCGGGGGGCCGGCTTCGTTAGAGTCGATGATCTTGGTGCCGGCGGGCTGGCTGCGTTATGATCGCCCGCGCGTCGCATCGACGGCCCGGCAACGTTGCCGGCGGCGTCCCGCGACGGGTATCCGCGCCAGGTCCGGTGCGGCCGACTGCTGTTGCAGGTGACCGGGGCGGGTGCCGCGCGCCGGCGCTGAAGGGCAGATGCTGATCGACCGCGAAGCATGGGACCCGCGTAAGCGCTAAAGGGCAGACGCTGGTCGACCGCGAAGCATGGGATCCACGTAAGCGCTGAAGCGCTAACGTGGATCGACAGGAGATTCCACCGGGTGGCTTACGTTTCCAACAACAAAGATCCGTCTGCTCACGAAGTGGCGCGGATCCTACGTCGCGAGGCACGACAGTGACCGATTCGCAACCAACCACGACGCGTCCGGCGACGATCAGCGATGTCGCGCGCGAGGCCGGCACGGGCAAGACCAGTGTGTCGCGCTACCTGAACGGCGAGACGCACGTGCTGTCCACCGATCTGCGCCAGCGGATCGAAGCGGCCATCGCGCGGCTCAACTACCGGCCGAACCAGATGGCGCGCGGGCTCAAGCGCGGCCGCAACCGCTTGCTCGGCATGCTCGCGGCCGACCTGACCAATCCCTATACCGTCGAAGTGCTGCAGGGCGTCGAGGACGCGTGCCATGCGCTCGGCTACATGCCGCTGATCTGTCACGCGGCGAACGAAGTCGAGATGGAGCGCCGCTTCCTGCAGTTGCTCACGACCTACCGCGTCGAAGGGCTGATCGTCAACGCGCTCGGCGCCGATGAGGACGTGCTGCGCCCGCTGCGCGGCGCCGGCATCCCGGCCGTGCTCGTCGACCGCACGGTCGAAGGCTTCGAGGCCGACCTGATCGGCCTCGACAACGCCGACGCGATCGAGACGGCACTCGCGCACCTGGTCGAACACGGTTTCGACGCAATCCATTTCGTCGTGCAGCCGTTCGAGCGCGTCAGCTCGCGGCGCCTGCGCGAGGCCGCGTTCCGCACGGCACTGGCGGCGCGCGGGCTGACGGTGCCGTCGACGGTCGTGCTCGACCTGAACGCGCCCGACGCGGTCACGGCGGCGCTCGCCGATATCGATGCCCGCATCGACGACGCGGCACGACGCGGCGTGCGCGCGGCGCTGTTCGCCGCGAACGCGCCGGTCGCACTCGCGATCGCGCGCCACCTGCGCGCGCGTTTCGGCTCCGCCTGGCAGCAGAGGGTGGCGCTGCTGTCGATCGACGATCCGGAATGGGCCGAGTTGATCGGGATCACGACGATCCGCCAGCCGACCTACGAAATCGGCTACAAGGCCGTCGAATTCGTGCATGAGCGGATCGACGGCGCGGCAGGCGACGTACGCGTCTCGCTGTTGCCGGGCGAGCTGGTTGCGCGCGCGTCGACCGCAAGCTGAGTATCATTCGGGGCACGCAGCGCGTCAGGTGCGCTGCCCCGAACAAGGAAATACATGACTGTCGCTCCCGTCACGCTGGCGGTGCTGATCGCCGCCACGCTGATCATCGCGCTCCTGCCGCTCGTCCTCTACCGATTCCTGCGCAAGCCGCTGGCGCTGAACCGCCGCGACACGATCGTCGGCGTGGCCGTCTTCACGCTGTTTGCGATGATCCTCGAACGCGCGTTCCACGGGCTCGTGCTGAGCCAGACGCCGCCGGATGGCTGGCTCACGCAGCCGCTCGCGTTCGTCGCGTACAGCGCGCTCGCAACGGCCGTATTCGAGGAAGTCGGCCGCTATCTCGGGATGCGTTTCCTGAATCGCCGCTATGGCCCGTCGTCGGCCGGCGACAGCCGCGGAATCGGCTACGGGATCGGTCACGGTGGCGCCGAAGCATGGTTCGTCGGCGTACTCGTATGGGGCCAGTGGTCGTATCTCGCGTGGCTCGCGAGCCGCGGCCAGCTCGAGACGCAGCTCGCCGACCTGCCGGGCGATACCGTCGTGCGCCTGCATGTGATGCTTGCGACGTTGTCGGCACAGTCGATGCTGCTGTTGCTGCTCGAACGCTGCACGGCATTCGTGCTGCAGCTCGCGCTGTCGGTGCTGGTCTGGCGTGGCGTGCGCGCCGGCCGCGCGGGCGTGTTGCCGCTCGCGATCGTGCTGCATGCGCTGGCGGCCGCGCCGGCATTGCTGTACCAGGTGCGCGTGCTGCCGGCCGGCTGGGTCGAGGCCGCGTATTTCGTGCTCGTCGCGATCCTGGTCGTCGTGCTGGTGAAGGCATGCCGGCCGTCGCAATCGGCAGCCTGACGGGAGAGACGGGATGGATGACTATCTGATCGAATGCCAGAGCGCGGAATTCGACGCGCTCGCACGCGTGATCTGCGATCTCTTTCCGGAGCAGACGCGTTTCGCCGAAAGCAGCGACGCACGCGGGCGGTTCCTGTCCGTGCAGTGGCTCGCGATGCGTTTCGGCTCGGCGCCGAAGCGGATGACGCTCGATATCCGGATCGTGCCGGCCGCGCTCGCGCGCTACCTGGCGCTCAAGCCGATGCAGCGGGCGCGCAGCCATGCGGTGCTGCATGCGTATACGGAAGCGATGCTCGGGTCGCTCGAGGAGCGTCACGCGGCCGGCGAGGCCGTCGAGCGCGACGCTGAACTCGTACTCGACGAAGACTTTGCGTGACCGTTCGCGCCGGCGCCATGCCGGCGCACTGCATTACGCGTCGCGGTAGACCTGCGCGAAGCGCTGCGCCTGCACGACACCGTAGTCGCCGGGCGCGTATTGCATCACCCAGTCGCCGGCGACGCCGCGCAGCGTGTCGCCGTTTTCCGAGCGGGCGATCGTGAACGGCTCGTCCATCCGGCGGGCGAGCACGACGGCCGGCCGGTTCCGGTAGGCGCCCGGTTCGCCGTGTGCGCGTGCCGGATCGGCGGGCAGGTATTTGGCGTCGAAGCGCGCGCGTGACACGACCCAGCGGTCGCCGGTCGAGCCCGTGATCAGCGCGTCGCCCGCCACATAGCGGTTCGGGCCTTCGAGGCTCATCAGTTCGCCGTCGGCCTCCGCGAAGGCAACGGCGACGGTTTCGTCCTTGACGACGCGACGGGCCTGCGGATCGGTACGCAGGTCGAGGTGCTTGAGTTCGAGCATGGCGGGGAAGGGCGGGAAAGCGGTAAAAGCCGGGAGCTTATCCCGAATCCGGCGCGCCGTGTGACGCGCCGGTCGCCTGGCGCGGCGCCGTTCGGCCCGGACGGGCGGTACGGCGCCGGCACGGAGGGCGTCAGGGCTGCGCGGGTGCGCTGGCGGCCGGCGCGGCTGCCGCCTTGCCTTCCTTGCCCTTCGTCTTGCCCTTGCCGCGGTGCTCGCCGTCATGGTGCAGCCAGCTGCGGAACGTCGTGTCGGCCAGCGCCTTCTGGTCGGCCGGGAAGCTCTCGTAGAGCGGTGCGAAGGCGTCGGCGAGCTTCTTCGCGCCGTCGGCGTTCGCCTGCGACAGTTCCGCGTACTGCTTCATGTCGTCGAGTGCGGACACGTCGTGCTTCGCCATCCGTTCGCGATAGAGGCGGCCCATCGTGTCACCGTTGTCGCGCATCGTGTCCGCGAACGTCTTCCACTGGGGTTCCTGCGCCGATGTGATCTTCAACTGGTCGTGCAGGTACTTGATGCGTTGCTCGACGCGGGCTTCGTGACGTTCCGCGCGCTGCTCGGCGGTCGGGGCCGACGCCGCGGCCGTCGTTGCGGGGGCCTGGGCGGGCGCTTGCGGCTGCGCCGGGGTTTGCGCGAACGCGCTGGCTGCAACGACGAGCGTAGCGAGGGTGAGCGAGATTTTCTTCATGGTTGGCTCTCCGGGGTGGTGTCTTGCGAGCGGGCGCGGCGGCAACTGCCGCAAGCGCGCTTCTCGCGTCGCCTGCTATTAGTAGCACGTTGAATGCGGTGCAGCAGTGAATGCGACACTTGCTTACATCCGATACGAATCGAAATTGAAAGGTTCTGGCCCGGATCATGGCGGTGCCGTTTGGGCGGGCCGGCGTTCGGCGCTATCATCGCGTCACCTTCCACTCAGCCGGCGCGTCGTGCCCCGGCCCAGCCTCATGCGTCCACCCCGCCTCGACCAACTCGACGATCTCGACCGGCAATTGGTCGCGCTGCTGCAGGCCGATGCGCGCGCCAGCGTCGCGGATCTCGCGCGCCAGCTCGACGTCGCGCGCACGACGGTCGTCGCCCGCATCGCGCGGCTCGAACGCACCAACGTGATCGCCGGCTACAGCGTCCGGCTCGGGCAGGACGTGCTCGATGCGAGCATTTACGCGTACGTCGGCATCATCCTCACGCCGAAGTTCGGCAAGGACGTGTTGCGCAAGCTCGACCGGATGCCCGAGGTGCAGCTGCTGTGCGCGGTGAGCGGCGAATACGACTACGTCGCCTGGCTGCGCGCCGATTCGCCCGAACGGCTCAACGACCTGCTCGACCAGATCGGCACGCTCGAAGGTGTCGAACGCACGACGACGTCGATCATCCTGTCGCGCAAGATCGATCGCGGGACGATCGGCGGCTGACGCGCGTCAAGCGCGGTGTTTGTCGTGCCGAGCGTGCTGCGCCGGCGTATCGGTCCGGCTGTCGGGCTGCGTCGTGCCGAACGGACGCACAAGCGGAATCCGTACCGAGATGCGCAAGCCGCGCGATTCCGCTTCGTTCGCATAGGCGAGCGTGATGTCGGCACCCATCCGGTCCGCGACGATCTTCACGATCGACAGGCCGAGCCCGGAGCCGATCTGCGCGTTGCCGGGCACCCGGTAGAACGGGTCGAACACACGTTCGCGTTCGTGCGGCGCGATGCCCGGCCCGGTGTCGGCGATCGTCACGCACACGTGCGTGTCCGTGCAGTGCGTCGACAGGTCCACGCGTCCGCCCGGCGGCGTGTAGCGGATTGCGTTGTCGACCAGGTTCATCACGAGCGACACGAGTTCGAGCTCGTCGACAGGCACGTGCGCGTCCGGTCCGTCTTCGATGCCGATGTCGATGGTTTTCGCGTCGGCGAGCGGCATCAGGTCTTCGAGCACGCGGCGATAGACGGCATGGACGGACACGTCACCGGGCGGCGCGGCCGGCGCGCTTTGCGCTCGCGCGAGCGCGAGCAACTGCCCGATCAGGTGGCGGCTGCGATCGAGCCCGCCGCGCAGCGCGGCGAGCCGTGCGCGCGCATCGTCCGGC